>JALVAL010000098.1 GCA_027011205.1 Gammaproteobacteria bacterium | reverse complement strand
TGTCTGAAATGAATGAACAAGCTGAACATTATAAAGTTCAGTCGACAGGTGAGCACATAAAAGGCTGTGATATTCGGTTGGAAGGTAATGACTCGATTCCAGAAAGCTCAGTTGCTTTTGCTCAAAAAAAACCTGTCAGCAGCACTTTATTACCCGTGAGCCAGATAAGCCGGGAACAGTTGATGACTGTGGAAAAAAAACTAATGAATCTTATTGGTCCGATGGCATCATTATTATTACAAAGAACGTTAGAAAAAACTCAGTTTGCTTCAGAATTGTATCAGGCACTGGCAGAATATATACCCAGAGAAAAAGAGAAAGAAAAATTTATCAGTGAAATAAAGTCTATGCTTGGTTAATCTTGTGTCATGTTTTGTATAATACGGTTTCTGCCCTGATTTTTAGCCTGATATAAACAATGGTCCGACATTTCGATTAAGGTTTCCATGTTTTTTTCAGTGCTGCTTGTCAGGCTGATAATACCGATGGAAACTGTAACACGGATGTGGTGTTCCTCATAGCGGATACTCAGATTCTCAATATTACTACGGATACGTTCACAAAAAGCAGCGGCTTCCTTGCTGCAAGTCTGGGGTAACATCATTATAAATTCTTCACCGCCATAACGTCCAATCAGATCATTACAACGTTTATTATTGTTGAGCATACCGGCAATGCTTTTGATTACCTTATCTCCGGCAGGATGACCATAACAATCATTAATCTGTTTAAAGTGATCAATATCCAGCATGACCAGTGAAAACTGTTGCTGTTCACTGGAACAGTTTTCAAGCTGCTGTAGCGAACGTTCATTGAAACAACGGCGATTAAGTAAACCAGTCAGGCCATCAGTGGTTGCTGCAGTAAACAGATTTTTCTCAAATTGCACTTCATGGGGATCCTTATGTTCTATTTTCATCACATAGGGACCAACCTGTAAACGTTCATCGAATTTCAGAACCTGGCAGCTGATCGTTTTACCATCTATCAGGGTGCCATTGGTGGAACCCAGATCTTCTACTATTAGTTGATCGTTGAGGATACTAACTTTACAGTGGTTACGTGATATTAAATCATCATTGAGTTTAATATCGGCATCATTACCACGGCCAATCGTCAGGGGTTTATCCTGTAGTTCATAGCATTTGCACTGAGATTCCGGGTAGATGATACGTAAATATAACGCCTGTTTTTTGAACATATCGTCATATCGTTTCAAGGTAGAGGCAACGGTAGTTTTATAGGTATCCTTGGTGTTTCGCATTTTACTTCCTTATGACCATAATATTTGTCAATTATAACAGAAAAAATATGCTGCTTTCAGCGTAATTCTTTTCATCAAAAAACATCAGATTAAATCTGCTGGTTTTTTTAAAATATAAGCTAACTATGCAGCATACATTACCGTATCTGTCTGCAGGGGCAGTATTTACGAGGGCGCTCAAGTACATATCCGTGTGTCGGTTTAGGGCTTTTTAAAAACCTGTATTTGCTAAAAGTCTTTATCATTGTGATAACGAAAACATCCATATTTTTTATAAACCCCGGAAACACTACCCCCTGCAGACTGATACTCTATTGGAGTTTAAATTACGTTGAATAGTTACCATAATAAGTGCCATTGCATGACTGAAACTCAGCCTGCGTTTTAGGCAGTTGATAAATATCCCTGCACATGACAGAATATTTCAAAGTTTTTAAAATTCTTTCTGACTACGGAAGTCTCCTGATATTTTTTGCTGTGTTATAGATATTGGACGATATTGGACATCCAGTCCCCATAGATATAAGGTAATAAAAATATTGGCCAAAATCTGGTATTTGATGCAAGAACAATAGTCTCTAATGCACAATGAGTATAGCAGGCTTCAACCTGAAAAAATCAGTTGACCTCGTTACGAAACAGACTTAGGTGCTACTTTTTATCAGCTGATGGCTCTTTAAAGGGTTTTACCGGTTATTTTGGCTTTATTCGTACCCCAGGGGCACTTCCTTTGGCGCACTCACCGTGCGGGTGAAGTCAAAATGTTCTGAAAAATCCTTTAGATTCAGTGTATAAGGCTGTTGCAGTAGAGGGTGACTGATTTTTCCAGGTTGAACTAAAGTTGAAAATAACTATTAAAATTTATAATGTTGAATCTCTCATTTGAACAATTAAAAAAAACGGTCATTAGAAATTGTCATATTTCTGATGCGCAATATGCCGGTAATTACACTTTATGTATTTATCTGCTAAAAATGCGAGAGTTCTATCGCTGGGAGCATAAAATTCCATTTGGTGAGAATTTATCCAGTGACGATATTGGCCGGTGGTTAATGGCAAGAGAAAGCTATTGGGATCAACTGGAACAAGAATCCTTCAGTCAAATTTACCTCAATGGACAGGCCGTGCCCTGCTATGATGCATCGGGTATTAATAATTTTCTTGAGCAGGATAATCTGATTTATAGTGGAGGATATGGCAATTATGGCAAGCCGGTTTTTTTTCTTGCCGATTTAGAAAGTAAAACCAGTCATAAAGATTATCAGCTTTATATTTGCGGGCATGAATACGCCCGAGAACTGGCGGCACCGCCGGGCATGAGTCAGAACCAGTGTATTTTTATTCGAAAGGAGTCTTTAAAGCGTTTTATCTGGGAAAAGTATGAAGAATCCCATTGGTATAACGGTGAAAATCCTCTGGCAAAAGCCCTGTCCTGTTACAACTTTGAAAAAAATCCTGAACTTTCTTTAGAACAACTGGCCTCTCTGGAAGCTGATACGGTTTTGTATCATGAAATAGGTGAAATACAGTCTAGTGCAATGCTTGGTTCGCAATGGGCTGATATGCTTATCCAACTGCCGCGTTCAAAAAGTGAATTTATGGCTCGTGCAGTGAAGGACCATATTGCGGATGCTCTATCAACCCTGCCTCGTTTGATAGAAAACAATGATGACTCACAGATCCATTTTTACTTTGCAAACTTTAAAGGTATGCGGCTTGAAATTTTTCCGTCACTACTGGATGCCTATCAGCAATGGTTAAAAAATAAAAAATTGGCGGCCCTGAAAAAAATAACGGAACAATCTGAACAGCACTGGATAAAGCTTGCACAAACCATGCTGGTCTTATTTAATGAGCAGGGTCAGTCTGCATTACCTGATATAGAAATACTGGTACAAAAGAATTATCTATAAGTGCTGAATATTTTTTCATTTATCTATTGTATGTTTGTAGTTTAGTCAATGACTATGTGAGCATATTGTTTCAATTCTAAAATGAGAATGTTAATGATGAACAAGTTAATATCCCTTTTAATAATATTTTCTATCATAATAGCGGGTATTGTCTTTTGGCATCTTATGGCAAAGTCTGAAAATACTCAGACTGTTGTTGTCTATGTCTCTGAAGATCAGATATTTTCAGAACCTGTCCTTAAAGATTTTGAAGCTGAAACCGGAATACAGATTAAGCCGGTTTATGATACAGAGGAAGCCAAAAGTACCGGCACTATGAATCGTCTTATTGCCGAGAAAAACAATCCTCAGGCTGATGTTTACTGGGCCAATGAGCCCATTCGTGCCGAGGTTCTTAAACAGCGGGGAATTAGTGCTCCTTATATTTCTCCTAATGCGGGAGATATTCCGGCTGTTTTTAAAGATCCGCAAGGCTACTGGACCGGCTTTTCTGCCAGAGCCAGAGTATTTGTGGTTAACAGTCGGGTGTTAAAACCGCCACAATCTGTCTCTGCTTATATCAACCCCCGATGGAAAGGGAAGGCAGTTATAGCCAATCCTCTTTTTGGGACAACAACAACTCAGATGGCTGCGCTTTTTACCCTTTGGGGAGATAAAAAGGCAAAGGCATTTATGCAGAAGATGAAGTATAACCAGATTAAAATATCCACGGATAACGGTGAAAGTGCTGATTTGGTTGCTTCTGGTGAGTTTGATTTCAGTTTAGTTGATAGTGATGATGTGGTTAACCGGATCAGACAGGGCAAAGCCGTTAAAATGATCTATCCGGATCAGGGAAAAGATGATATTGGAGTTCTGATTGTACCCAATGCCGCGCTGCTTATTAAAGGCGCGCCACATCCGGACAATGCCAGAAAGCTTATTGATTATCTGCTGTCCAGGGAAACAGAAGGCAAGCTGGCTTTTGCCGACTGTGCCCAGATCCCTTTGCATGGAGGTGTCAAAACACCTCCAGAAGTTAAACGTATTGATCAAATTAAGACCATGGCTATTGATTATGCCAGTGTTGCCCGTAAACTCCAGGCCATACAACCTTTTCTTAAAAAGTGGATCGGCTATTAATGAGTAAGCGTATTACGCTGATACTGGTTATTATTATTGTCCTGCTGACAGGACTGCTTCCTCTTCTGGTCATGTTTGCCAGCAGCATAATGGTAGACGGGCATTTCAGCCTGGCCTTTTATCAGGGTTTATTAGCTTCCGGGCGGGAGTGGACATTGATGGGGCATAGTTTAGCTTTGTCTCTGTTAACTGCTCTGCTTAGCACTATTATCGGGGTGCCGCTGGGGATACTTTTTATTAAAACAGATTTGCCGTTGCGGCGGCTGTTTACGGTACTTTTTACGATCCCCCTGTTGTTACCACCCTATATAAGTGCCATATCCTGGTTTGATCTGCTGGGCCGGGAGGGGCTTCTGGCTCAGTTAATGGGGCATACTGTGGCATATACCACTTCCTCCTGGTTTTTTGGCCTCTCAGGCTGTGTACTGGTACTTTTTTCAACCTTTCTACCTGTCGTTATACTGCTGACGATGACCTATCTGAAGACTATTAATCCGCGTCTGGAAGAGGCGGGAATGCTTGTCTCTAATTGGCCGCTGGTACTTAAAGAGATTACTGTTCCCGTTATTCTGCCCGGGGTTTTACTGGCAGCCATGCTGGTTTTTCTACTCACCCTGGGTGAGTATGGTGTACCCTCATTTTTGCGTTATGATGTTTTTCCGGTGGAAAGCTTTATACAGTTTTCGGCCTTTTATAACTTTGGAGCCGCTACAGCGGCAGCGGTTCCACTGATTGTCATTACCTTTTTCGTTCTTATTGCAGAGCGGCTGTTTCTTCGTGACAAGACCTATCAGATTCGCACTGTGTCTGGTAGTGAGCAAGCTTTAAACATTGGGCTGGGAAATGCCCGAAACTGGCTTATGGCCATGGTGGGACTGTTGTGTATCAGTATTGTTGTGATACCACTGCTGGTTCTGGTTTTTCAATCGTTTTCTGTGGCGGCCTATAAAGAAGCTCTGAGCAGGGCGGGTGGCAGCCTTCTGCGCAGCGTTAGCTATGCGGTTATAGGTGCATCAATGCTCAGTGTGCTGGGTTTTTTTTTAGCTTATCTAATTCATACAAGGGCCTTTCGGTTCTGGCGGGCTGTTGATTCACTGACCGTCTTTCTTTTTGCGCTGTCCGGTACGGTTATTGGGATTGGGCTGATTGATTTGTGGAATCGTCCATTGACTAATTTTATTTATGCAACACCTGCCATTATTATTCTGGGGTATCTGGCTCGATATACGGTTCTTACCAGTCGTATAACCATAGCTACACTGGCTCAAATTCCCCCATCTATGGAAGAAGCTGCTCAGATTGCAGGTGCAGGATGGTTTCAGCGTCTGAGCCTGATTGTGGCTCCTTTAGCCATGCGGGGGCTGTTTGCAGCCTGGCTGGTGGCTTATATTTTCTGTCTGAGAGATATGGGGATTACTATGCTGGTTTATCCGCCAGGATATGATACCTTTCCGGTACGTATCTTTACACTGATGGCAAATGGTTCAACGGAACTCATTGCCGCCCTGTGCGTAATATTGATTATTGCTACGCTATTGCCTTTGGGGATAGCAGGGATGGTGCTTAAACTTAAGGAACACAATTGAATGAAATTTATTGAGTTTAAAAATGTCTCCAAGCATTATAGTGGGCAATCAGTTGTACGTGACTTTTCACTGGAGATTGATACCGGTGAACGCATTGTTATTTTAGGGCCCTCTGGTTGTGGAAAAACGACGGTACTGCGACTGCTGGCAGGCTTTATCGCACCAGATTCGGGCCAGATAATAATTGGCGGTCAACAGGTTGCCTCAGAGGGCAAAATTATAATAGAACCAAAGGCGCGTAATCTGGGCATGGTATTTCAGGATCTGGCTCTCTGGCCGCATCTTACTGTAAAAGGAAATCTGGCGTTTGGCCTGAAGGCAAAAGGGGTTCCGGAAAAAGACCGGGAACAACGTATCGTTGAGATATTAAGACTTATGCAGATGGAGGCATTTATAGATTCCAGACCAGCGGAGTTATCGGGTGGACAACAGCAGCGGGTTGCTCTTGCCAGAGCGTTAATATTACAGCCAGACGTATTACTGATGGATGAGCCACTTTCCAGTCTTGATCTGGAACTGAATATAAGACTTAGAAAAGAGATACTGAAACTACAGCAAAGTATTGGTTTTGTACTCCTGTACGTCACCCATGATCGTGAGGAGGCTTTAGAAATTGGCTCACGCATAGTGGTTATGAAAGCTGGAAAGATTGTACAGACGGCTTCTGTAGAAGAGATTAAGGACTATTTTAGAAAACTAACTCTGAATTATTAATTTTAAATCAGGGACTATTGCTCTTTCAGCTGAATATCTGAGAGAGTAACAGGCTCTAGTTAGTGTGCATCAATAAACGGATGCACACTAGTTACGGATAATTTTATTGCTGATGGCATCACGAATAATAGAAGGTTTATCATCATCACCTAAAGGCGCATTTAATATGTAATCCAGTCGGTTTTTAAATTGTAATCGAACCTGAAAAGCCGAATAGGTCATATGATGGCCGCTAATATTAGCACTGGTGGAAATAAGGGGCGTATTGCATTGCTGACATAATTCTCTGACGATGGGATGTGCTGATATGCGTACTGCAACGGATTGAGACTGACCTCGAATTAACTCAGATATCAATGTTCTGGCGGGCACTAACCAGGTAACTGCTCCGGGCCAGGTGGCCTGAATCATGGCAAGTGTACTATTATCAAGCGGTTTAATATAGTCATTAAGCTGGGATAAGTCAGATGCCAGCAGGATCAGGCCTTTTTTGGGAGAACGCTTTTTTAGTTTTAATAATTGCTGGATGGTATCTGTAAAATGGGCCAGACAACCCAGACCATAGACGGCTTCGGTAGGATAAGCAATCAGGCCGCCCTGGTTAAGAATGTGTACTGCCTGACGGATTTGCAGGGACATAAAGCAGTTATCAGTGAAAACGGGGTGTTTCTTCGTATAAAAGATCCTGTAACCAGGTAAAAGAGCCGGCGGAATCAGGGAGATTAAATAATACCATTAATACCACCCATTTCATCTGCTCAGCATCAATATGAGGAATATCCAGAGCCAGAGCCTTGTCAATAATAATCTCACGTTGACTGGGACTGATAACAGTGAGTTCCACCAGGTCCAGCAGTATACCGCGGGCCTGTTTATCAAACTTATCTATTTCTAATGGGCTGTACAGGCGAAAACTGCTGTTGTCCAGAGAGTTGATTTCAGCATAGGTATCTTTAAGTACCGCCAGATCATCCAGCCAGTCAAATGCCTGTGTGACTTTGGTATCCTGAAAACCAATTTTGTTAAGTTCCTTTCGAATGCTCTTTTCGCTGGGAATATTGGCATCCTCATCGTCCAGATAAGTTTCAAAAAGATACATTAAAATATCAAGTACTTCTGTTTTCATAAAAATTATAAAACCTGTGGTGTCTTTTTGGGCATGATGCTTATTGTAAAGGATTCATACATTAGAAGAAAGTCAATGTACTCTATGTCGAAATGACCGCTCTATTGACGGGTGGATTTGAGTGAAACCAGACCGCCGGGATGAGACTGGATATAATCACTGATCTCCAGCAAAACCAGATTGGCATTGACATCTGCTGCATGGAGACCGGAGCGATTGATAATCTGATCGACTGGCACAGGTGAAAAGCCAATGTTTTTAAGGAGTTGCTGCTGAATTTTAGGCAGTAAGGGGTCAATTTCCGGAATTTTTTGCTGTTCTGGTGGTGGGAGATTGTCAGAACTGCTGGACAGGCGTGAGGCCAGCATCAGGCTGGATAGTTCTTCCAGGATATCCTCAGCGGTTTCTACCAGTTTAGCACCTGCTTTAATCAGCTGGTGACAGCCCCTGGCCAGCGGGTTATGAATAGAACCGGGTATGGCAAATACTTCTCGGCCCTGTTCCAGGGCATCCCGGGCAGTAATTAAAGAGCCGCTTTTTAAGGCTGCCTCAACCACTAGAGTACCGACACTTAAACCGCTGATGATGCGGTTTCGCTGCGGGAAATTGGCTTTTAACGGTCCGGTATCCAGAGGGTATTCAGAAACAATAGCACCCTGTTCAATGAGCTGCCAGGCCATTGTTTTATTTCGTGCCGGATATATCCGGTTTAAACCGGTACCGGCAACGGCAATACTTTTACCACCGGCAGCAGCTAAGGCACCGGCATGGCTTTGTGAATCGATACCCAATGCCATACCGCTGGTGATCAGCATCCCATTTTGAGCCAGATGATGGGCAAATTGCCAGGCTGTTTCACTGCCGTCGATGCTGGGATTTCGGCTGCCCACCATGGCCAGTTGAATGGCATTGAGTACTTCTGCCTGGCCTTTAACAAATAACAGGGGCGGCGGTGAATGGATGAGCTTTAATAATTCAGGGTATCGGGGATCACTAAGCTGTAAAATAAAATTATTTTCCTGCTCTGCCCAGTTCAGCGTTTGCTCGACTGTTTTCCAGTTTGGGGATGCAGTAGCCTGTATTAATGCCTGGTATTGTGTTTTTTTCAATGCCAGATCTTTTAGCGGCTCAGGATCTTCAAAAATTTTACTTATCGGACAGTTTAGATGGTAGAGCTGGCTGAGAGTGTGAGGGCCGATAGCAGGAGCACCGTGCAGTGCCAGTAGATATGATAAATCATCCATGCTTATAAGGTAGCGCTTATAAACAGGTATCTGTTATGGCAAAAAGCCGCTGAACAGATACCCGGGGCGTTGTTATTGTTCGTCAAAGGGTGTGCGAATAACATCGCCCACTTTCAGTGCTGTCTGAGCATCCATGACCAGAGCATAACTTAGATGCTTAAAGGGTCTGAATACCATCAGGTTACCATTAATTTCATCAGGTAATTTTATCTGCTTGTTATAATGCATCTTATCTTTGACAACTTTGCCTCTTTTGTAGATATTAAATACATCGCCGACTTCCACTCCATCAGCAAGGCCCACATCTACAATAACCACGTCCATGGCACCAACCATAATAACTCCAGGTTGAATACCGCTGGTTAAAACGCCCACAATTTTACCGGGACGGTTTACTCGTGTAGGGTGTGGGATAAAGCTGGTATTGATCATTTTATCTTCAACAACAGGAATTACGCGATGACCCTTAAGAATTTCAGCTTTGGATTTCTGAATGTACAGTGTTGATGGATTTCCATAACGTTCAAGACTGGCGTCACCCAGGTAAACTGCTTCATAACCCAGAACCTTTCCTGGATTGGCAGGGTCTTTATAAGCTCTGCCTGCACGGTAGATTCCATAAGTATGATGATTATCATTTTTTTTCAGACCAACGACATAAATTTTGTTATCGGCACCGGCAGACAGCAGCCCGCCATTAATGCCGACAATATAAGGCAGTTTACTGTATTCAATATTGCTGATAATGCGGTTTTTTGTTAGATATGGGGCAATGATATCAAGAGGGATAGTCGGTATAGCCTGTTCCAGTTCTTCAACCCGGGTAGTGGGACTCAGTTTCACTGTACGCTTACCGCCGCGATGATGAGAGAGGTAGGGTTTGCCATCAACATAAACCAGAGTTAATACATCACCGGGATATATCAGATGTGGATTTTCAATTTGCTGATTCATTTGCCATATTTCAGGCCAGTACCAGGGTTTGGTTAAAAATTTACCGGATATATCCCATAAAGTATCTCCTTTTACAACGGTATATTGCTGTGGATGTCCCGGTTTAAGTTCAATGCTCTGTGCCAGTGTAAAGGTACTGACTCCAAGCATAAGAACAAAGACAATGATGGACAGTAATGTGATATTGTTTTTCATATGAATCCCTAAATTCATTGGACACTTTAAGCGTAACAACCTGATAAAGCAGGTTCTCCTGTGATGATTCTAGTAAAGAGTTCCGGATAAAACCATAAAACTTGTGTAAAAAAATTAAAATTTATGAATAAAATCCACAGATTAGATTAAGTTTATAATGTTTATTATTAAATATAAAGTGTTTTGATAAAAATTACCAACCTGGTTAACACTTTTTGTATCATCAAAGTTGTATTTTTTGATAGAATCGTCATTTTAATATAGCTGGTGATGCTTGCAAAAGCACTGGTTGCTGATACATTTTTAAATGAATGCGTAATAAATGTAATCGGGTAAATCCAGCACCTCGCCTTAAAAGACAAGGTATTTGGAAAATAGTTGTCACCTCATGCTATCCTCGGCCTTAAGGATGAGGCCTTACGAGATGCTGGGTAAAATAAATTATTACAAGTAAAATTGTGTGGGAATGTTAAATTATGGCACTACTGGAAATCCTTCATTTTCCTGATGAGCGTTTGCGAACTAAAGCAAAACCAGTAAAAAATATTACCTCAACTCATAACAAACTGATAGATGATATGCTGGAAACCATGTATGCCGCACCGGGAATCGGTCTGGCTGCCACACAGGTTAATGTCCATGAACAAATTATCGTTATTGATATATCAGAAGAAAAAAATCAGCATTTATGTCTGATCAATCCTGAAATTATCTCTCATTCGGGTAAGGAGAAAATGGATGAAGGCTGTTTATCTGTACCGGATACTTATGCCGAAGTAGAACGGGCGGAAACTGTTGTGGTTCGCTATCTGGATAACCGGGGTAAACAACAGGAATTATCAACTGAGGGCCTGTTAGCGGTCTGTATTCAGCATGAAATTGATCATTTACAGGGCAAGTTATTTGTTGACTATCTGTCCCGCCTTAAACGTGAGCGGATCCGAAAAAAACTCGAAAAACATCAGCGTCAGAAGATGTAAAAGGGAACAGATTTGAAAATTATTTTTGCCGGAACGCCTGAATTTTCAGCCGTTGCCCTGAACACCCTGTTTGATTCCGAGCATGAAATCATTGCGGTGTACACCCAGCCTGATCGACCTGCCGGCCGGGGACGTAAATTAACAGCCAGCCCGGTAAAAGCGCTGGCAGCGGCGCATGATATCCCGGTTTATCAACCCCTGAGTCTGAAAGATGAGCAGGCACAGCAGCAGCTGCAGTCTTTGCAGGCAGACGTGATGGTAGTGGTGGCTTATGGCCTGATCCTTCCGGAAACTGTCTTACAGGCTCCCCGTCACGGCTGCCTGAATATTCATGCATCGATATTACCTCGATGGCGAGGTGCTGCACCCATTCAGAGAGCTATTCTTGCCGGTGATCATGAAAGCGGGGTCACTATTATGCAAATGGATAAGGGGCTGGACACGGGTGATATGCTGAATATTAAAAGCTGTGAAATCACCGCAGAAGATACCGGCAGCAGTCTGCATGATAAGCTGGCGGGACTCGGATCCATTGCTATTTTACAGACGTTGGGTGAGCTGGCGGCTGATCGTTTGCAGCCGCAGCCTCAGGATGATGCTCTGGCCACTTATGCCCATAAGCTGGACAAGCAGGAAGCCTGCATTGACTGGCAACAGGAAGATGCGGCTCATATTGTCCGTAAAATTCAGGCGTTTAACAGCTGGCCGGTGGCCTATACTGACTATAATGGCAAGTCGCTGCGACTCTGGCAGGCGCGGCTGCAGCCATTATCTCAAAGGTCAGATGCGTCTCTGGGGCAGGTTGTTGCTGAATCTGCAGAAGGCATCGATATTATTGCCAGGGGGGGGGTAGTCAGAGTGCTGGAGTTACAAATGCCGGGCAAAAAACGAATCCTGGTAAAAGACTTTATTAATGGCCAGAGTCTGCGGGACGTTAAGTTTTAATCATTATGTTAAAAATGGCCCTTAAAAAGACCCCTAGAGCAATGGCGCTGCTGGTGGTGTTTGAATGTCTGGAGTCGGGTCAGTCTCTGGCCACCTTATTACCTCGATATCTGGAGCCACTGGCAGAACAGCAGCGTCCGCTGGCTCAGGAAATCAGCTACGGCACTTTACGCTGGTATTACCGGCTGGATGCTATTTTGCAAAAAATGCTGGATAAGCCGCTCAGGGGTAAGAAAAAAATTATTTACTATCTATTGCTTTGTGGACTGTATCAGATACTGTATTTAGATAAAGCGGATTATGCCGTGGTTAAGGAAACGGTGAATACCTGTGCAGATTTACAGCAGGCCTGGGCTAAAGGTCTGGTGAATGCAGTATTGAGACGTTTTTTAAGAGAACAGTCCGAGCTGCTCAGCTCTCTGGATAAATCTTATGCCAGTCGCTTTGCCTATCCTGACTGGCTGATCACCCGCATTAAACTTTCCTGGCAGAAATCCGCCTGGCCACAGGCATCAGTGACACCCCAGAGCATTCTGGCGGCGGGTAATCAACGCCCACCCATGACCTTGAGAGTACATGTTGAGGAAGATATTTTCAGCTATCAGCAAACCCTGCAGCAGCTCAATATTGGCTGTACCCAAAGTCCTGTTTATAATCATACTTTGACTCTGGACAAAGCCCGCCCAGTGGATGAGTTGCCTGGATTCAGTCAGGGCAGAGTATCGGTGCAGGACGGTGCGGCTCAACTGGCCGCATTACTGCTGGATGTTGGACCACAGCAGCGGGTACTGGACGCCTGTGCCGCACCGGGAGGCAAAACCATGCATATAATGGACAGTCAGCCGCAATTAGACTCACTGCTGGCTCTGGATGTCAGTGCAGAGCGACTGTCAAGAGTAGAGGAAAGCCGGCAGCGGCTGAATCTTTCAGCCCAAAAATTACATCTGCTGGCAGCGGATGCCAGTGTACAGGACTGGTGGGATGGCCGACTTTTTGATCGAATATTACTGGATGCACCCTGTTCAGCCACCGGAGTTATTCGCCGGCATCCAGATATTAAAGTCCTCAGACGTGATGCCGATATTGCCGCCCTGACGGTTTTGCAGGCGGCAATACTTGATAATCTCTGGGCTATGTTAAAGCCGGGAGGACGTTTACTGTATGCAACATGCTCCATACTCAGAGAAGAAAATGATCGTCAGATAGTGAATTTTCTGCAGCGTAATAATGACAGTTTCAAAGATGCTGGAGAAATACCCATTTCAGGTAACTGGGGTTATGCTATGCCTGCGGGCAGACAGATCCTGCCGGGAGAGCAGGGTATGGATGGCTTTTATTATGCCCTGCTGGAAAAACAGATGACTCGCTGCGTGGATGAAAACGATAATGAGCAATAAAGAATCATCCCGGGACATAAAACTATTGCTTACAGAAAAGCCGGATAAAACAGTTTCAAAAAAGCAGTTTTTTCTGCTGCTGTTTATTGGGACTCTGGCTTCTATAACAATTTTTGTGGTATTTGAATTACTGCCGCAATACAGCGAACAGAATAAATTTCTGGTTAACTCGGCAAAAACCTATGCTAAAGACGGTGATATTCTGATTGATGCGAATTTAACCATGAATTTCACCAAACAGGTGGTTGAAGCGCTGGAAAATGGTATACCTCTGACCATTGCAGTAGAAGTCCAGGTGTATCGTAAACGACCATGGTGGCGTAATGATATTGTTAAGGAATCTTTGCAGTTGTTTGAGTTGCGCTATCATCCACTGACGGATGTTCATGTGGTTAAGAATCTGGCCGATGATGAGCGTTATAGCTTTAATAGTCGTAAAGAAGCTCTGGCCGTGCTGGGGACGATTCGTGGCGCCCACCTGATAAAACGAAAAAAGCTCAATCCGGGAGAGCATTATTTTGTCCGGATTCATACTTTACTGGATATTAATCACCTGCCCCCGGCATTGCGACAGATTGCTGCTCTGTCTTCGGCATGGCGTCTTGAAAGCAACTGGTTTCAATGGCCGGTGACTTTTGCTGATAATAACAGCAGCAATCAAAAGCATCAGGAGCAGGCACAATGATAAGAAAAGTGTTTAGCGGCCCTCTGGCCATCTTTATCCTGATTATTTTACTGTTAATCTCACTGCGTATGATTAATAGTGCGTCAATGGATGCAGAGCAGTTTCAGCAGCTTTATTATCTGCTGCTGGCGGTTAATCTGGTCATTCTGGTGATGCTGATCTTCCTGATTGCACGTCAGGCCTGGCGATTATTACATCAGCTGCGTCAGCATGTGGCTGGGGCACGTCTAACACTGAGAATGGTTATTATTTTTGTCAGTCTGGCTATTTTCCCTGCCTTAGTGGTATACAGTTTTTCCATTCAGTTTATCAATCGCAGTATTGACAGCTGGTTTGATGTGACTGTTGAAAAGGCACTGGAAGATGCCTTGACACTCAGCCGTTCAGCTGTGGATGAACGTAAAAAAAGCCTGCTGCGGCAAATGCGCCGTCTGACCGATGAAACACTTAAAGATCTGAGTACCTTAACGGTGGTTTCGCTAAGTGAAATACGCGAAAAAGGCGGCATGGACGAGGTGACGCTCATGACGCCAGGAGGTCGTGTTCTGGGTTCCAGTTCTATTGAGGAAGGTGATATTGTGCCGGATCTACCCAGCTCAGATTTATTATTGCCTCTGCAGCAGGGCAGGGATCATGTAGTAGTGGATCTGAGTAAAAACTCCAGTCGAATGATTCGAATATTGCTGCGAATTCCATATAATAATGATAAAGAATATCTGGTCTTACAGGCTCTGGCGCCTTTGAGTGAACGTCAGCACCGTCTGGCGGCCAGTGTGCAACAGGCCTATTCAGAATATAAGAGTCTGGTGTATTTACGCAAACCACTGAAAATCAGCTTTACTCTGACCCTGTCTCTGGTGTTGCTATTAGGTATTTTAAGTGCGGTCTGGGCAGCCTTTTTCTCGGCTAAACGTATTGCAGAACCGATTCGTGATCTGGCTGAAGGCACTAAGGCAGTGGCGGAGGGTGAATATCATAAACCCATTCCTTTATTGAATGATGATGACTTTGGTCTGTTGATCCAGTCCTTTAATAAAATGGTGCGCCGCCTGTCTCAAACCCATAATGCTCTGGAAGAAAGTCACCAGCAGGCTAAACGACAGCGTGATTATCTGGAAGTCGTGTTAAGCAATTTGTCCTCCGGGATCATCAGTTTGTCTGAGAATAAGGCGATCCGTACCAGCAATCCGGAAGCCAGTGTGATTCTGGGCATTAATGTCAATGAATATCTGGGTCAGTCTCTGTTCCAGCTGACCAGGGAAAAACCGGAGCTTGAGTCTCTGGTGCGCAGGATTATGAGTTCCATTCAGAACCGGGTAAAGCACTGGAATGAGGAAGTTACCCTGAGTGAATCGGATGGTCGAAAAAATCTGCTTTGCCGTGGTACTGCGCTGGCCGATGGCGGCTATGTCATTGTTATTGAAAATGTTACCTCACTGGTGCAGGCGCAAAGAGATGCTGCATGGGGAGAGGTGGCCAGACGTCTGGCTCATGAAATTAAAAATCCTCTGACCCCTATTCAGCTATCGGCAGAACGTCTGCGCCATAAGTACCTGAAAACCATGAATGAACAAGATGCTGAAACTCTGGAGCGCCTGACAGCAACAATTATTCACCAGGTGGACAGTATGAAGGAAATGGTCAAGGCATTTTCAGAATACGCTAAAATGCCTGAACTGAAAATGCAGACACTGGATATTGAAAGTTTATTGACCGAAGTAGTTGATTTGTATCGCGGCAGCGATAAACTGACTATAAAACAGGAACTGGGGATCAGTGGCACCCTGGTAGAAGTGGATCAGGGACGTTTACGGCAGGTTTTTCATAATTTGATTAAAAATGCACTGGAAGCAAGCAGCAAAAACGATAATATTGTATTGACGGTCAAAACCCATCTGCTGGAGCATAATAATCAATACTGGTGTGAACTGGAATTATCCGACAATGGACCTGGTTTTCCGCCGGAAATGCTGGCCAATATATTTGATCCTTATGTGACCAATAAGCCTAAGGGAACTGGTCTGGGGCTGGCTATTGTAAAAAAAATTATTGAAGAACACGGTGGTTCTATCATTGCAGAAAATGCCTCTGAGGGCGGTGCCAGAATTATTATAAAACTACCGGTTGCCTGATAGAGCTAATTAAAAAAATTATTATTGAGGAAAAAAAATGGCATCTGCCTATATACTTGTTGTTGATGATGAACCGGATATCCGTGAACTGGTGCAGGAGATCCTGCAGGATGAAGGCTATGAAGTCGACATTGCAGAAAATGGTCAGGCGGCCAGGGAAAGTTTTCAAAAAAGAGAGCCGGAACTGGTGCTGCTGGATATCTGGATGCCTGATATTGATGGTATCAGCTTATTAAAAGAATGGGCAGAAAATGATGAAATCAGTCGTTTTCCAGTAATTATGATGTCGGGTCACGGCAGTGTTGAAACCGCTGTTGAAGCTACCCGGCTGGGTGCCTATGACTTTCTGGAAAAACCGTTGTCGCTGGCAAAACTGCTGCTGACGGTTGAACATGCCCTGGAAGCCTACAAACTGGATAAAGAAAACCAGGGTATGCGTCAGCAATTGATGACGGTGGATGAGCCGGTGGGCAAGAGCCAGGTTAATCAGGATTTGCGTCGGGAAATTGAACAGATTGCCCAGCATGATTCAAGGGTTCTGTTTGTCGGGGAAGCCGGCAGCGGTAAAAGTAAATATTCCCGTCTGCTGCATCGTCTGAGTCCACGTTACGATCAGCCCTATATTGAACTGGGGGTGGCCACTCTTGATCCGGATAATTCTGCCCGTGAACTGTTTGGATCAGAGCAGGATGGCAGAATATATTATGGTTTGCTGGAACAGGCAGGTAAGGGAACCTTGTATATTGATGATATTGGCGATATGGATCCGGCTACTCAGGGGCGTTTGTTAAGCACTCTGGAAACCGGTCAGTTTCATCGTCTGGGTGGTACAGAATCGATTGTACTTAACTGCCGGATAATTACCGCGACACATTATTCACTGGAACAGCTGGTTAAAGAAGGGAAATTTAAAGCGGAACTGTATTTTCAGTTAAATGTATTGCCGGTCAGTATTCCTCCTCTGCGTAACCATTGTGAAGACGTGCCGGATATTCTGAACTATTATCGGGATCGTTTTGTACAGCAGGAACAGTTTAATTACCGCAGTTTTTCCATTGCGGCCTTAAACCGTCTGCGTAATTATAACTGGCCGGGTAATTTACTGGAGTTAAAAAACCTGGTGCAGAGGCTGTTAATTGTCTCTGATCAGGAAACTATATCTTTGCAGGAAATTGAGGAAGTTCTGGCACAGAAATATCAAAGTTCCACCGGTGAATTTGGTCTGGGTGCGCTGCAAAGCTCAGGTAGCGACGCTCTGCAGAGTCTGTTTGATCATCCATTAAAAGAAGCCAGAGAAATGTTTGAAAAATCCTATCTGGAGCAAAAACTGATAGAGGTAGGCGGCAGCGTGGGTAAAGTAGCCCAACTGGCAGGTGTTGAACGTACCCATTTATATCGTAAAATGAAATCTCTGGGTATTGATGCCAAAAAAATTGTCAGTAAATCAAAATAATATAGAAAGACGATCATGAAAATTCTAATTTTAGGTGCCGGGCAGGTGGGCTCTTCACTGGCAGAAAATCTTGCCAGTGAAGACAATGATATTACCGTGGTGGATGTTGACGGGCGTGGCTTGGCGGTATTGCAGGACCGACTGGATATTCGTACGGTCAGAGGCAAAGGCTCTCATCCTAATGTGCTGTTAAAAGCCGGTTGTGATGATGCAGATATGCTGATTGCAGTCACCAATAGTGATGAGACTAATATGATTGCCTGTCAGGTTGCTTATACCATATTTCGCACACCCACTAAAATTGCCAGGGTACGTTCCAATCAATATTTAATCCATCCCGAACTGTTTACCAATGATGCGCTACCGGTGGACGTATTGATCAGTCCTGAGCAGCTGGTCACTGATTATATTAAACGACTGATTGAATATCCAGGTGCCCTGCAGGTACTGGATTTTGCTGGCGGGCAGGTACAGCTGGTAGCCGTTCGGGCTTTTAAGGGCGGTCCTCTACTGGGCCATGAATTGCAGGAAATCCGTCAGCATATGCCCAATATTGATACCCGGGTTGCAGCGATTTATCGTAAGGGACGTCCGCTGATCCCAAAAGGTGATACGATTATTGAAGAAAATGATGAAGTATTCTTTATTGTAGATCGCCGAAATACCCGTAAAGTGATGTCGGAACTGCGGCGGGTGGATAAACCGTTTAAACGTATTATGATTGCCGGTGGTGGAAATATCGGACAGCGGCTGGCGCGAACGCTTGAAGGACGTCTGCACGTTAAGATTATTGACCATAATCCAGCCAATGCCCGTATGCTGTCCGAAGAGCTGGAAAAAACCATTGTTTTGCTGGGCGACGTGTCTGATGAAGAACTACTGATTGAAGAAAATATTGAAGGTACGGACGTATTTTGTGCGCTGACCAATGACGATGAAGCCAATATTATGTCTGCTTTACTGGCTAAACGCCTTGGGGCACGTAAGGTGATGGCCCTGATTAACCGGGCAGCCTATGTGGATCTGGTGGAAAGTGGTGAAATTGATATTGCTATTTCACCCCAGGAGGCGACCATTGGCAGCTTGCTGGCTCATGTCCGCCGAGGCGATGTGGAAATGGTGCATTCCCTGCGTAAAGGGGCTGCTGAAGCGATTGAAGCTATTGCCCATGGTGACCATAAAACCTCCAGGGTGGTTGGTCGTGCGGTAGCAGAAATTCCACTGCCGCCTGGAACCACTATCGGGGCTATTGTCCGTAATGGTGAAGTCATTATTGTGCATCATGATACGGTTATTGAATCAGATGACCATGTGATTCTGTTTCTGGTGGATAAACGTTATATTATTGATGTGGAACGGCTTTTTCAGGTGGCTGTCACCTTTATATAGGCCAAACTAAGCATGCAACCCCTCGTTATTTTACGCATAGTCGGCCTGCTGTTAATGGTTTTCAGTACTACGGTTATACCGCCTGTTGTGGTTTCACTATGGTATCAGGATACAGAAATCAGCGCCTTTATTGATGCTTTCCTGGTGATTTTGCTAACGGGTCTGTTTGTCTGGCTGCCAGTAAAAAATATGCGCAAGGAGCTGAGAATTCGCGACGGCTTTATTGTAGTGGTACTGTTCTGGTCCGTTTTTGGTCTGGTGGGTTCACTGCCCTTATATCTGTCTCATAGTCTGCATGCCAGCTTTACTGATGCTCTGTTTGAATCAATTTCTGCTTTAACCACTACCGGGGCAACCGTTTTTACCGGTCTGGATGAATTACCGAAATCTATACTTTATTATCGTCAGCAGCTGCAATGGCTGGGTGGTATGGGTATTATTGTACTGGCCGTAGCGGTACTGCCCATGCTGGGTATTGGAGGTATGCAACTGTATCGGGCCGAAACTCCCGGACCCGTTAAAGACAGCAAACTGACACCTAGAATTACCGAAACTGCTAAAGCGCTGTGGTATATTTATCTAGGCTTAACCATTACCTGTGCTCTGGCATACTGGTTGGCAGGTATGAGTTTGTTTGATGCCATAGGGCATAGTTTTTCTACCGTGGCCATTGGTGGTTTTTCTACCCATGATGCCTCCATTGGTTATTTTAATAATGAGCTGATTGAGATTATTGCCGGGGTATTTATGCTGGTGGCCGGTATTAATTTTGCCCTGCATTTCAGCGCTCTGCGTATGCGCAGTATTAAACATTATTTTTCTGATGTAGAGTTTCAGGTTTATTTGATGATACTGGCTACCGCGTCTATGATATCGGTATTGTATTTACATTACTCCAGTACCTTTGAAAGCTGGGGAGATTCTGTGCATCATGGTATTTTTCAGACCATTTCCATTGGCACTACGGCAGGTTTTACCACGGCAGATTATTATAACTGGCCAGGATTTTTACCGGTAATGCTGCTGTTTATCAGTTTTGTGGGTGGTTGTGCGGGTTCTACCGGCGGC
The DNA here is from genome assembly GCA_027011205.1 of Gammaproteobacteria bacterium. Lineage (GTDB taxonomy): Bacteria > Pseudomonadota > Gammaproteobacteria > GRL18 > GRL18 > JANELJ01. Next base: position 16,871 of record JALVAL010000098.1, on the reverse strand, counting down.
GGTATGAAGGTGATCCGTTTTATTCTGTTATTTAAACAGGGCTTAAGAGAAATTTTCCGTCTAATCCATCCCAGTGCTCAAATCCCGGTTAAAATCGGTGGCAAGGCTATGCCGGAAAATGTCAGTAACGCCATCTGGGGATTTTTTGCATTGTATGTGGCCAGTTTCAGTATTATGATGCTGATATTAATGGCCAGTGGTCTGGATCAGGTTACTGCCTTTTCTGCTCTGGCAGCCTGTTTAAACAATCTCGGGCCGGGGCTGGGTGATGTAGGCGCTAATTATCAGAGTATTAATGATTTTTCAAAATGGGTGCTGTGTTTTGCCATGCTGCTGGGGCGACTGGAAATTTTTACTTTGCTGGTTATACTCACGCCGTCATTCTGGAGACGTTAATGGATAAGTTTAGATTAAAATGGAATGAGCGATATGAAAATATCCATGTACCCAATCAGGTCATTGACGTGCTGGAACTGAATCAGCATTTATTAGATGGGCAGGGCCGGTCACTGGATCTGGCCTGTGGTCTGGGAGGCAATGCCTTACGGCTGGCAGAATTAGGTTATCAGAGTCACGCCTGGGATATTTCAGATAAGGCCGTGGAAAAAGTTCAGGAATTTGCCCGTGAACGTCAATTGCTGATCAATACCCGGCAATGTGATATCTGCCAGATAGTGCCGGATGCCGCAAGCTTTGATGTGATCCTGGTGAGCCGTTTTCTGGTACGGGAACTGGTTCCAGCTTTAATTCAGGCATTAAAACCCGGGGGGCTTATTTTCTATCAGACTTTTACTCAGGAAACCTATGTGCCATCCAGTAAGCAGCAGGAAAGGCCAGAAAATTCTCAATACCGGCTGCAGCTTAATGAGCTGCAGCAAATGTTTTCAGAACTGACCCTGCGTTATTATCGGGAGGAAGGTTTATTAGGAGACACCGGCAAGGGAATTAGAAATGAAGCCATGCTGGTCGCTCAGAAGTCATAGTGTAGTGGTTTTCGGTTTACTGTCAGCTTGTTGCTTCTGCTGTTGTTTTTGCAGTTCCTGATCCATTTCTTCATTAAGTTCCCGGATGGATTTTTCCATTGCTTTTAATTCTTCCTGCACAGAATCTTCCATGACCATCATGCCTTTATTTATGGTTTCTCTCATGGTACTGGAAAAATGATCCAGAGCGGACTGTAGCTCGCTGCCCAGCATAGAATCTCTGGTCTGATTATAATCTACCAGCCACTGTCCCTGGAGGTTGACTAAAATAGTTCTTAGTGCAGTACGTTGTGCTTTATTTTGATTACTCTGATATTGAACCAGCCGGGTCAGGATTTCTGCTCTGTCGGCTGAAATACTTTGTTCACCTAATTCAACGTAGTCCTTACTGCTTTGCAGGATGATTTTAAAATGAGCCTGGCTTTCTGGTGTCAGATATTGCCTTGCACCAGCGATATCACCGGCAAGAGCTGCATTCCAGAAAGCCTCAGCTACCGCCATAGGTGTTTTAGGTCTGGGTGCAGTGCAGGCCGGTAGAAGTATAACCATACAGATTACTAGTAATAGCGGAATAACTTTGTTTACCGTATTATATTTTTTTACGAGCATAAGCAGTTATCAAATATTAAGTGAAAATGTAACCGGTCCATCATTCAGCAGGGTTACCTGCATATCAGCACCAAAACGACCGGACTGTATCCTGGAATATTGAGTATGGGCCTGTGTCAGCAGATAGCTGAATAATTGTTCTGCTTCCAGCGGTGCTTTTGCAGAGCTGAAACTGGGGCGCATGCCTTTATTAGTATCAGCTGCCAGTGTGAACTGAGGCACCAGTAAAAGAGCACCCTGAATATCAGTAACACTGAGGTTCATTTTATCATCACTGTCAGAAAATACACGATAATTTAATAATTTGTGCAGCAGCTTATCGGCCTGATCCTGCTGATCGGTTTTCTGCATTCCCACCAGTACCAGAAGCCCCTGTTTTATTTGCCCAATTAACTGATGGTCAACTTCAACTTTTGCCCAGCTAACGCGTTGAATAAGTGCTATCATTGTTAGCTGCGAATGGCAGTGACATTATCAGGTATTTTTTTCTCATGGATCACTGCTGGCATAGGGCTGTTAACAGTACTCAGTATTTTGTTGATATCCACCAGATGTTTTTGTAGAATCTTGGCTTCTTTTTTCAGCGCATTGACTTTGTCACTGATAGTATCCCGGGACTGACCGGCTTTCTTTAATTGTTCCAGACGGGACTGAAGTTCTTTTTTATGCGCTTTTACGTGTCGAATTAAAGGTGTTAAAGCACGTCGACCCCAGTCATCAGCATCTTTATTAAGCTGGTAATAAATATTACGTGCCCGGCTTACCAGAGAAATAAAGAATTTTTTAATCACAAAACTCTGTTCGGTCATAGTGGAATAGACACTGGTGCGGTATTCTTCGGCATCCTCATACAGAGTATCAATTTCCTGTTTATAGGAAGCAATGGAAAACAGCTTGGGTTTGATACCTGTTTCTTTATTCTGGTTCTGGAAACGGTTGTAAATAGATTTAACCAGCCTGTTGGTCAGTTCTGTTTGTTTGGCCGCATCATTCATAGTGGTGCTAATATCGTCAAACAGGGCTTTCATGGCATTTTTCATACCATTAGTGGTCCAGCTACCTTTCATTAGCGTTCTGGCTTTATTGACCTGTTGATCCAGGCGTTCAAGATCAATGATTGATTTAAGACGATTATGCTGACCCGACAGAATTTGACGACTGGATTGCAGGGCTTTAGCATTACGATGGTAAACCGCCTGCTCTGCGCGGGTTTTTTCCAGCAGTAACTGGATAATATTTTCATTTTTACCGCTTAAGCCGCCCAGGCTCGCAATAGATTTTTTTCTGGAATTAAACTGGGTCAGTAAAATACCTTTGGAGCTGTGCATCATTTCATTGATATCAGTGATCAGAGTATCACGAACCAGTTGTTCCTTTTGCGGCAGGATTTCATTAGACAGAATATTTTCCATAGCCACAAGATTGCTGTCCCGGAGCAGTTGTTCATCATGTTTAACTCTGGCAATCAGACCCTTCTGGGCGGAAATGGCAAACACCCGTTTAGAGTCGATATTCAGCGTTTTGGCTGTTTCGGAGCACATTCTATGAATACTGCCCTTAATTTCATGACTGGTTTTTAATTCATCCCAGAGGGTATCAATTTTGTTCAGTGCTACAACCAGACCGCTATTGTTATTACGACGAAAGCTTTTTAAATGACGACGCCAGATATCCATATCAGAACGGGTTACCCCGGTATCTGCAGCCAGTACGAAAATAGCGGCCTGGGCATTGGGCAGCATGTTCAGAGTCAGTTCAGGTTCATTACCCAGGGAATTAAGTCCTGGGGTATCCAGAATAGAGAGCCCCTGCTCCAGAAACGGATGTGGGAAATTGATCAGGGCATGACGCCACATGGGAATTTCTACCGTGGCATGATCAGATAGTTCGGTACCGTTGTCATCGGTAATAATATCATACAGTCCCAGTCGCTTAGCCTCACGGGCCTTCACTTTTTTGGTATTGGTGATCTGGGCAAAGGAGCTGGCCATACTGTCAGGGGAGGAGACATCCAGCTGAATATGGGTCCAGTTCACCAGATTCTGCTTTTGTTCAGAGATACTATTGTCTTCCAGCCGGCTTTCTATGGGTAATAAGCGCATATAAGGTTTAGGTTCATCCACATCATAAAACAGCTCCGTGGGGCACATGGTGGTGCGTCCGGCTTCACTGGCCAGAAGACGACGTTTGAACTGAGAAAAAAAGATGGCATTTATGAGCTCGGTTTTGCCGCGTGAAAATTCACCAACAAAGGCCAGAGTGATACGGTCGTGTTTCAGGGTTTGCAGAGTCTCATATATTTTCAGGCTTTGCTCACTGTCTTCCAGGCCAGTGGTGTCCAGCCAGTCCTGGAAATTTTCTATGGCTTCAAGCAGGTTACTTTTCCATTTCCCATAAGCATGGATATTGTCGAAAAAGTTTTCTTCTGTCATATTCTATCTCTTTGATCAATTTAGATTAAAGCTTGTGTAATCAGGTTAAGGATAGCAGATAGAATAAAATAGCTGGCAGTTAATAATGTGATTGATGTCTATTTGTTAAGTAAATATGAAAAAAAAATAACAAAAGTGAGAAAAATCTTACCCGAATATGGAGGGTACCAGCATAATCAATAGATTCAGGACAATAAAAACCAGTATGGGAGACAGATCAAGACCTGAAAAAGGGGGTAAAATTCTGCGTGCAGGGCGCATGACCGGTTCAGTAATATGATGAATCAACGCGGTGGCAGGGTTATATGTGCCAGGATTAACCCAGCTGATAATCACCTGAATCAGAATGGCAAAAAAGTAGATATAAAGAATCAGAATTAATAATGAGCCGATATTATGCCAGAGCAGAAATATCGGGCTGACAGGAATACCTCTGACAGCAAACAGCAGAATGTTTTCAATATACTGTAGAATATAGGCCAGAATCAGTGATGAGACATCCAGTCCAAACAGACCGGGAATAAGCCTGCGCATGGGAATTAATATCGGACTGGTGGCTTTGACAATAAACTGGGATAAGGGATTGTAAAAATCGGCTCGAACCACCTGAAGTAAAAAACGCAGCAGCACAATAATAATATAAATGCCAAAAAAGGTACTGATTAGATAACTGCCTGCACTGATGAAAAAGTTATCCATGGATAGTCCCCTGTTGAATATCTAACATGTTTATCAACCTGTCTGGTAATAATGCAGCATAATTTAGCAAACTATAATAACTTATTTTGTACCTAACAGCTCAGCCAGTTCAATAGAACGTGCTTTGGCTCCCTGCAGAGCTTTTAAAAACAGTGCTTCCAGCTGACCTTCCTGTAAAATACCAATCGCTTTTTCTGTGGTACCTCCAGGTGAGGTCACTTTTTTTCTTAGCTGTGCGGCAGAATCTTCACTTTCAAGAGCCATTTTAGAGGCACCAAAGGCAGTTTGAATAGCCAGTAAGCGAGCGGTTTTATTATCCAGCCCTAATTGTACACCGGCTTTTTCCAGAGCTTCAATAACCAGAAAGAAATAGGCCGGGCCACTGCCGGACAATGCAGTGACGGCATCCATATCGGATTCTTTTTCCAGCCATAAGGTCAGTCCCACTGCACGCAGTATGGATTCGGATAAAATACTCTGTTCATCACTGACCTGTTGATTGGCATACAGTGCTGTTGCCCCGCTTTGTACTAATGCCGGGGTATTAGGCATACAACGTACCAGTGCCAGTGGATGGCCGGAATCACAGCCCAGCCAGTGTTCAATGTCTTTACATAAAACCCCGGCAGCAATGGAAATAAAGAGGGGGGATTCAGATTGTGCAATACTGCTGATTTCCTGACAGACAACAGATAATTGCTGCGGTTTAACGGCTAGAATAACCACATCCACTGCCTGAAGCAGTGCTGAATTGCTCTGCGCAATATGTAAATCAAACTGTTGAGCCAGTTGTCCGGTTTGATCAGTATTGGGATCACTGACCCAGATATTCTGTGCACAGACACCTGTTGCTGTTAAGCCGCCAATCAGGCTATAGGCCATATTACCGGCACCAATAAAACCAATTTTCTTATTAATCATTGAATTCCTGAAATAGTTACGTTTAAGTGTATTGAAAGTTATTTATGTTGCTAATAGTTAATATTCTCTGGCACCAAATAAGGCTGTACCAATTCGAACGATGGTAGCCCCTTCTGCTATGGCTGCCTCCATATCACCGGACATACCCATGGATAAGGTATCCATACTAAGCTTAAACTGTTTATTCAGCGTCTGCAGAAGTTCTTTCAACTGATGAAAAGCCAGACGCTGTTGCTCAAACTCTGTTGTTTTTCTGGGAATTGCCATCAGACCTCGTAGTTTTAAATGGGGTAAGTCAGCAATATTCTCAAGGTGTTTAAAGATTTCTTTGGGCGAAAAACCAGCTTTTTGCGGTTCATCACTGATATTAATCTGCAGACAGATATTCAAATCCGGTAACTGTGCCGGACGTTGTTCGCTGAGACGGCGTGCAATTTTAAGGCGATCCACTGAATGTACCCATTGAAAATTTTGCGCAATATCTCGGGTCTTATTGGATTGTATGGGACCAATAAAATGCCAGACTATATCCGAGCTGGCTGTCTGCTGTATTTTCTGCACCGCTTCCTGGACATAACTTTCACCAAAATCACGTTGTCCCTGCTGGTATAAAGACAGAATTTTTTCCACCGGATGACGTTTACTGACAGCCAGCAGGGTGAATTTATCAGCATCCGATCGTCCACTGTCTTTAAAAGCCTGTTTAATCCGGTGATTAATGTGATCAAGTTGGTTTAACGTATTGTTCATTATGGTCTATACTGATATTTAAAAAATAAGGTCATTACTTGGCACCCCCGAAAATACAGCTGCCATAGCCAGATACAGTAATTCCTGCTGAGTAGCCTTGAATAATAAACCATTATATAGCGAACAACTATGGATATAACAGAACTGCTTGCCTTTAGTACTAAAAATAATGCCTCTGATTTACATCTGTCTGCAGGATTACCCCCTATGATTCGTGTGGATGGCGATATACGCCGTATTAATGTCCCACCGCTGGAACATCGTGAAGTGCATGATATGGTGTACGATATTATGAACGATAAACAGCGTAAGGATTTTGAAGAATTTCTGGAAACTGACTTCTCCTTTGAAGTTCCGGGACTGGCACGTTTTCGTGTCAATGCGTTTAATCAGAATCGTGGTGCTGGCGCCGTGTTTCGTACTATTCCATCGAATGTTCTGACTCTGGAGGAATTAGGCTGTCCGTCTATTTTCAAAGATATCTGCGAAAATAAACGTGGAATTGTGCTGGTTACCGGCCCAACGGGTTCCGGTAAATCAACCACCCTTGCGGCCATGATGGATAATTTGAATAATACCATTTATGAACATATTCTGACGGTAGAAGATCCCATCGAATTTGTACATGAAAGTAAAAAGTGTCTGGTCAACCAGCGTGAAGTACACCGGGATACTTTAGGATTTAATGAAGCCTTACGCTCAGCTTTGCGTGAAGACCCGGATATTATTCTGGTGGGGGAATTACGTGACCTGGAAACAATTCGTCTGGCACTGACCGCTGCAGAAACCGGTCACCTGGTATTTGGTACCTTGCACACCAGTTCAGCAGCAAAAACCATAGATCGTATTATTGACGTGTTTCCAGCGGCTGAAAAAGATATGGTTCGAGCCATGCTTTCAGAATCATTGCGTGCGGTTATTTCTCAGACATTATTAAAGAAAAACGGCGGTGGGCGAATTGCTGCTCATGAAATTATGATTGGTACACCGGCGATCCGTAACTTAATCCGCGAAGGTAAGGTTGCCCAAATGTACTCTGCTATTCAAACCGGTCAGGGGATTGGTATGCAGACACTGGATCAATGTTTGAAAACATTATTGGCACAGGGTCAGATATCCAAAACGGATGCTCAGACTTATGCGGCTAACAAGGATGATTTTCTGTAACAAGAGTTAAGAACAAATAAAAGTGACCCTATAAACTAGAAATAAAGGTAAAACGGATGGATTTTGATTCATTATTGAAATTAATGGTGCATAAAAAAGCATCGGATTTATTTATCACTGTGGGTACAGCTCCGGCCATGAAGGTGAATGGTAAAATTTCTCCAGTGACTAAAAAATCTTTAAATTCCACCCAGGTGCATCAGATTGTGACCGGGATCATGAATGATAAGCAGCGTGCTCAGTTTGATGCCGAACACGAGTGTAACTTTGCGATCAGCCGTTCCGGGGTGGGGCGTTTTCGGGTCAGTGCATTTATGCAGCGCAGTCAGGTGGGGATGGTGCTGCGGCGTATTGAAACCACCATTCCAACCTACCAGGAACTGCGCTTACCGGAAACTATTAAGGATCTGGCCATGACCAAGCGGGGACTGATTATTTTTGTCGGAGCAACCGGTTCGGGTAAGTCTACCTCGCTGGCATCCATGATTGGTTATCGAAATAAAAATGGCAGCGGACATATTATTACTATTGAAGATCCCATTGAATTTGTCCACAACCATGATGGCTGTCTGATCACCCAGCGGGAAGTCGGTATTGATACAGATTCTTTTGAAGTAGCCTTAAAAAACACCCTGCGGCAGGCACCGGATGTGATCCTGATTGGTGAAATTCGAACCCGTGAAACAATGGATCACGCCATTGCCTTTGCTGAAACAGGACACCTCTGTCTGGCTACCCTGCACGCCAACAATGCCAACCAGGCGCTGGACAGGATTATTAACTTCTTTCCCGAAGAGCGTAAACCACAATTATTAATGGATTTATCCCTGAATATGCGTGCTTTCGTTGCCCAGCAGTTGATCCCGACCCCGGATGGCAAGGGTCGTCGAGCCGCGGTTGAGATTCTGCTTAATACACCGTTGATTTCAGATTATGTCCGTGATGGTGAAATACACAAATTAAAAGAAGTGATGAAAAAATCCCGCGAAGAAGGGATGCAGACTTTTGATCAGGCTCTATATGATTTATACCGTACAGAAGCAATTACCTACGAAGATGCGCTGCATCATGCAGATTCGCCCAATGATCTGCGTCTGATGATTAAACTGGGTGATGAAGAAGCCTCGGAATCAATGGGTTCTTCTCTGGAAGGCGTCAGTTTTACAGACACCCGGGAAGACAGAAATACCGGGTTTGGGGGTGGCGGATTCAATTTATAAAATCGGACACTACACTATCAGTTCCCATGCCAGTTCCCATGCTTTGCATGGGAATTACTACCCGTATTATTGCCGGGAATACACCAGTTCTCCGGCCTTAATGGTAAACTCAACCTGTCCCTTTAATTCCCAGCCGTGAAAAGGGGTATTTTTACCCTTGCTTAAAAATTTATCTTTTTCCACACGCCAGTAACTTTCTGGGTTAAAAATACAGACATCGGCATCTTTACCAATCCCTAAAGTTCCTTCTGGAATATTAAGGATCTGTGCTGGCTGTATGGTCAGGCGGGAAATGATCTCACTGAGCGTCATGTTATGACTGTCAGTCAGCTTTAATGCCAGGGGTAATAATGTTTCAATGCTGCTGATGCCGGGTTCGGTTTCTGCAAAAGGAGCCAGTTTGGCATCACTGTCATGCGGCTGATGATCCGAGACTATACAGCTTAATATACCTGAACTGACCCCCTGACGGAGGGCATCCAGATCACGCTGAGTTCTAAGCGGCGGGATGACGTGACAATTGCTGTCAAAAAAACCAATATCCATTTCTGTCAGGTGTAAATGATGGGCGGTAACATCGGCCGATACCGGTAAACCGGATTCCTGTGCCTGACGAATTAATTGTATGGATCCGGCACTGGAGAGCTGGCAAAAATGAGCTCTGGCACCAATCAGTTCAATTAACTGCAGATCCCTGGCTATAGCAATGGTTTCTGCACTGTCAGGAATACCGGCCAGACCCAGCCGGGTACTTACCACGCCTTCATGAGCACAGCCGTTACTGAGCCAGGGGTCAAAAGCGTGAATAAATACCGTAATATCGTGGCTGGCAGCATATTCCAGAGCACGGCGCATCACCAGTGTGCTTTTGACTGGATGCAGAGCATTGGTCGTGCCGACACAGCCCGCATCTTTTAATTCACGCATTTCACTGAGCTTTTCTCCCTGCAACTGCTGAGTCAGGGCGCTGAGAGTATAAACTTTGGTAACCCCTTCGGTGGCAGCTTTAAGGCGGATTAGTTTTACCATGGCGGCATTATCAATAATCGGATCAGTATCAGGCGGGCAGCACAGGGCAGTGACACCGCCGGCAGCGGCTGCACGTGTTTCTGAGGCTATGGTGCCTTTGGTTTCATGACCCGGTTCACGCAGCCGGACTCGCATATCAACCAGACCGGGACAGACTACCCTGCCAGCAGCATCAATAGTTTTCTGAGCACTGAAATCTTCCGGTGCTTCACCCAGGGTCAGGATTTTACCCTCCTGGATATGCAGGTCCATGACCTTGTCTATATTATTTGCGGGATCGATAATCCGGCCATTTATAATGCTGATATTGTATGTTTCTGACTGGCGCACCAGATTAAATAACTGACTTTCAGGCATCAGACTGTGCTCCCCGTTTTAGTTGTTTCAGTTCTGGGACTTAGGGTCTGCGACATGACAGCCATACGGATTGCAATACCATTGGTCACCTGTTCCAGAATAACGGATTGCGGACCATCAGCAATGCTGGAGGCAATTTCAACGCCGCGGTTTATAGGGCCTGGATGCATTACAATGGCATCGGGTCTGGCATAGGACAGTTTTTTTTCGGTCAGACCATAGTTATGATAATATTCATCTTCACTGGGCAGTAAAGCGCCCTGCATACGTTCTTTCTGCAGGCGCAGCATAATAATTACATCAGCATCTATTATGGCTTCCTGCATATTATGATAAACATGTACACCAAAGGTATTAATGCCGGCAGGGATCAGGGTTTTGGGGCCCACGACACGAATTTCACTCACACCCAGAGTAGTCAGTGCGTGCATCTGGGAGCGTGCTACCCGGGAATGCAGAATATCGCCCACAATCACTACTTTTAAATTCGCAAATTCTTTTTTATGCCGACGGATAGTAAACATATCCAGCATCGCCTGGGAGGGATGAGAATGGCATCCGTCTCCGGCATTAATAACACTGATATGCGGGGAAACATGCCGGGCAATAAAGTGTGCCGCACCGCTTTGATTATGGCGCACAATAAACATATCACAATGCATGGATTCCAGGTTGTGCAGCATATCCAGCAGACTTTCCCCCTTGCTGGTGGCAGAGGTATTAATATTGATATTCAGGACATCGGCTGACAGTCTTTTGGCTGCCAGTTCAAAAGTCGTCCGGGTTCGGGTACTGGCTTCAAAAAACAGGTTAACAATGGTTTTTCCTCTCAGCAGAGGTACTTTTTTAACGGCCTGTTCCTGCACATTGGCAAACGTTTCTGCGGCATCCAGAATACTGACCAGCTGCTGTCGTTTCAGACCTTCTATAGACAGAAAATGTTTGAGTCTTCCCTGTTCATCAAGCTGGATGTTATTATTGATCATAAAACATTCTCAAGAGGATTCTGTACCAGGGTCAGATTCATTGGCTCAGGACCGTTCAGTTTGATTTGCTGATCGGGGTTCAGGCTGATTTTCTGACCGGTAATTTCGGCACAAATGGGTAGTTCCCGTTCACCTCGATCAAGCAGAACGGCCAGGGTGACAGATGCGGGACGGCCATAATCAAATATTTCATTTAAGGCGGCTCTGATGGTTCGTCCGGTAAACAGTACATCGTCAATTAAAATAATATGTTTATCATCCAGTCCTGCGGGTAACTGAGAAGGTTTAACTTCCGGGTGCAGGCCGATTTTGGTAAAATCGTCACGATAGAAGGAGATGTTCAGACTGCCCAGGGGGGTGGGCAGATTGAGGCGCTGATAGAGGTTCTCAGCAATCCAGAAACCGCCGGTATGAATGCCAATCATAATAACGTCCTCTGGTACCAGAGTTTGCAGTTTTTTGCTGATGCCCTGATACATTGTTTCCAGTAGTTGTTTCAGGTCGAGGTTCATTTCAGAGTCAGTCATTTCGTTATTTTATCCAGATTATTAATTTGTTAATTACAACTTAACCAGCTTTGTAAAATAAGTTGTGCGGCAACCTGATCAATATCATGCCCCAGTTGCTGATGTTTTTTTACTTTTCTCCCGGGTTTATTTTTACGCCGGGGAGAGGTGATGCCGTCATAACCCAGCATTTCACTGGCTTCGCGAGAAGTCAGACGTTCATCCATATAATGTACTGGAAGATTGTACCGCTCATTGAGCTGTTTGCCAAAAAATTTTACCGCTGCTGTGGTTTCCTGCTCTTCGCCATCCATAGTTAAGGGCAGACCGATAATCAGTGCAGTCGGATGCCACTGGGACAGGAGCTGTTCAATTGCCTGCCAGTCGATACGTTTATGGTGTGAGATGAGGGTCGTCAGAGGTGTGGCAGTGGCTGTTAAGCGTTGTCCGACAGCAATGCCGATTTTGTTGGTACTGTAGTCAAAACCCAGAAAGGTGGCATGGGACGGGTAGTCTGCTGAGGGATCAGGCATGACCGATATCACCGGAAATAAGATGAATATCAATTCCCAGTTTCATTGCTGCACTTTTCCAGCGCTGATCAAAGGGGGTATTAAATAATATATCATTATCTGCGGGAACATTAAGCCAGGAATTTTCCTGCATTTCACGTTCAATTTGCCCTTCACTCCAGCCGGCATAACCTAAAGCTATCAGAAATCGATCCGGTCCCTCACCACTGGCAATAGCGTGTAAAATATCTCTGGAGGAACTGAGTGATAGATCATCATTAATTTTGAGAGACTGGCCCCAGGAATCTGACGGGTGTTCACTGGAATGTAAAACAAAGCCATGCTCCGTTTCTACCGGCCCGCCCAGATAGACAGGAGTACTGGCAAAACGGCTGGACAGAGTGTCATTTATTAGTGGTATATCCAGTTGCTTAAGCAGCTCTGCAAAAGAAACCTCAATGGGACGATTAATAGTAAGTCCCATAGCGCCTTTATCTGTATGCTGACAAATATAACTGACAGACTTTTGAAACATGGGATCTGCCAGTCCGGGCATGGCAATAATTAAGTGATTGGTCAGATTCATTTGAATTCTTTATTTATATGAAAACCGATTTCCGGAACCATGAGAAAACTGCCAGGTACGGGTGATCACCAGACGATTATTGCCCTGCAATACATTATCCGGGACTTTTGCAAAAGGCGCTGCCAGTTCCACAATTCGTCGAGCGGCATCATCAAGAATTTTGTGGCCTGATGATTTGCTGACTTTAACATCAATAATATTGCCATCAGGGCTCAGTGCAACGGTCAGGATTAACTGGCCTTCCAGTTTTTTACGTCTTGCCTGATCAGGATAGTTGAGATTACCGAAACGTTCAATTTTTTTGGTCCAGGCTTTTAAATACAAGGCATCGGGGGTTCGCCTTGTAGAGGCTGTAATATAGGTGGCCTTGGGACGTTTGGCATACATTTTCTGCTGTTCATCCAGTTCGGCTTCCATATCTACAATCTGTTTTTGCAGATCGGCTACATAATCAGCCACCAGGTCGGGTTTTTTCACCGGTTTGGGTTTCTTTTTCTTAATCAGTTTGGGGGCTTTTTTCTTAGCCGGTTTGTGGCTGGATAAAATGGACTTCTGTTTCGGCTTTATCGGTTCAGGAGCAGGGGCAACAGTGGGTTTATCTTTTATAAAATTACCTTCACTGGGTGTTTCACCCGGATTTTTACTGGTGGGTCTGGTTTTATCCTTAACATTACCGCCGCCAATTTGATCGGCCTGAGCCAGAAAATCAGGTTTTTCCGGTGCTTTCTCTGCATGGGTCTTAACTAAAACAATATCCAGAGTTTGAGTGGAACGAGGTGCAGGCGGTTCAGGCATAGTGAAACTAATGCCGAATATAATGGCACCATGAACCAGTAACACAATAAAAAAAGCGGTGATCAGGCTTTCATTATGATGAATCCGGTTATGATTATAAGGCAGTGCACCGGGTTTTATATTTGCCATAGAGAATGTTTATTCAGGTAATGCTTTATATGGTTCGACTAAAAACTGGGTAATTATACCGCTAACCAAACCAAGTAGCACGGCAAAAGTAATGAAAATGGGTAATAGTTTGAATAAGCCGGGATGGGGTATAAAAAAGTACCATGCCACCAGGAATTGTCCACTGATATGACTTATGGAGGCAATAAGCGCATAACCGATAGCACTGGGTTGATATTTTAAATGATGGCGAAAAGGCCATTGCACCAGTAACAGGCTCAGTAAACTTAATAGTGCACCGGACAGACTGAGTAAAAATGTCGGGGATAGAAAAGAGCCCAGGATCAGACTGCTGATCACCACTCGTAACAGACTGACCTGTAGTGCCGTTTTCCAGCCATATCGAATAAAACAGAACAGCGTAATAACGTTAGCCAGTCCCGGTTTTATACCCGGTAAAGGTGTTGGAAATGCAGATTCTATAATATGAATAGTAATGGCCAGTGCTGCTAACAGAGCAACTCTGTGATCTTCATGGGTGGTGATAAAATGCAGTTGTTTCATTAGCGTTCACCGGCCAGAGCATCGTATTCACTGGCATAGCCCTTCAGGGTGATACTGATCCGGTTAGGCAAACAGGCGGTAGTATCTCCGGGGGTGGTTAACCAGCCGTGAAACACACAAAACTGGTTGCGGCAGGAGGAATGGATAAAGCGGGCTTTGCCCTGTTTTATTTCAATCAGGCTGGTGCCGATCCGGCCATTAAATTTCAGTAATCGGTCGTTCTTCAGCGAGTATTCGGTGGGAGATTGATCATCAATTTGTACTATTAAGGTATCGGCCTTACCAATAGCCTGACCAAACCACAGGCTGAAATACAGCCACACACACAATAGTACTGCCAGTAGTAGAATGATAATATCGGTACCTTTAAAGTGGATTGTTCCGTTTCCAGGGGCATTAGTCATGAGTTGAGAAGATGCTGGTTGAATTTTCTGTCAGTAGTTCCAGACGTTTGGCCATTGCCGGTGACAGATAGATATGATTATCGGAATCAATTAACAGCAGATGGGTAACACCCATTTTACGGGCAATATTCATGGCTTTTTTGGGACCGGCCAGAAAAATAGCGGTAGCAGCAGCATCAGCCCGTCCGGCATCAGTATCCAGTATAGTAACGGCTCGAACACCCTGACCGGGATAGCCGTTACGAGGGTCAATAATATGGTGATAATGTCGCCCATTGGCAATAAAAAATCGTTCATAATCCCCTGAGGTAAACAGTGCTTCACCGCTATTGAGTTGTATAGCTGCCAGGATGGCCGGCTGAGATGGATCCTGGGCATTTTGTGGATTTTTAATGCCGATACGCCAGGGATGCTGATTTTTAGAGCCTGTAACTTTTAAATCACCGCCGGCATTAATCAGTGCATTGTCTATATGATGCGCTTTTAAAATAGTTAGCATTTTTTCAATGGCTACCCCTTTGGCAAAGGCCCCGAAATCCAGTATTACTGAAGGATTATCGGATTGTAGAAAGCTCCTGTTTGCGGCATTTTTAAACAGTTTCAGGTTGGCCATTTCCGGTTTGCTGTCAACGATGCTTTGAATCGCTTTGGGGGATGGGAGATGAAATTGAAAATTATCCTTTTCCAGCTGATCAAACTGCCATAGGCGAATAAGCTTGCCTATGGCGGGATCAAACAGTCCCTCACTCTGTTGTGACAATGTCTGACTTTGTTTAATAAGTTCTGCCAGCTCATTTGAAATGGCAATGGCTTTTAATGCAGGCAGCTGCTGGTTGACTAGTGCCAGTTCTCCGCCTTGCCAGGGATGCCATTGGGTATGCAGTCGATCAAATTCGCTGCTGATTTCACTAATGGCATCTTGTGCCTGCTGAGAGTTTTTAGTGACAATGGAAATATCAATTAAAGTACCAAAAGCAAATAACTGCTGTTGATAAACCTGTGCTACGGGTGTTTTCTGACAGGAAATCAGTAATGTCAGTAGTCCAACGAACAGTAATCGAGCAGGTAATATTTTAATCGGCATAATAGACTCTAGGCAGCTAACTGCTGTTCAATAACATCCATAAGCAAAGCAGAGATATTCAGTTGATATAAGGCATCCAGTTCGCGGATACAGGTCGGACTGGTGACATTAATTTCGGTGACGTAATCTCCAATGACATCCATGCCGACAAATAGTAAGCCCATTTCCTTCAGGCGGGGTGCAACCTGTTTGCATAACCAGTAATCCCGTTCTGTGAGCGGGATACCGACACCCCTGCCGCCTGCCGCCAGGTTACCCCTGGTTTCACCTTCTGGGGGGATGCGTGCCAGAGCATAATCAACCGGAGTGCCGTTAATCATTAAAATACGTTTATCCCCCTGTGTTATTTCCGGGATAAAGCGCTGCGCCATAATATACTGGCGGGCATGGCCTGTTACCGTTTCCAGAATAACATTCAGATTGGGGTCGTTTTCAGTCACTCTGAAAATGGAATGACCGCCCATACCACCCAGAGGTTTTACAATAATATCTTTGTGCTGCTGTAGAAATTGTTTGAATTGATCTTTATTCCGGCTGACCAGTGTTGGGACAGTACATTGTGGAAATTGCAGGGTAAACAGCTTTTCATTAGCATCGCGCAGTGAACGAGGTTTATTAACAATGAGTGACCCATGCTGTTCTGCCAGTTCCAGAATATAGGTAGCGTAAATATATTCCATATCAAAAGGGGGATCTTTACGCATTAAAATAACATTCAGATCTGACAGATCAATGGTTTGCGGTTCAGTCAGGAACTGGAACCAGTTCTGGTTATCGTCTTTAAGCTGGAGCTGGCGAGTTCTGGCACAGGCGGTGTTTTCCTGAATAAACAGATCCTGCATTTCCAGATAGTGTATTTCATAGTTGCGTTGCTGCGCTTCCAGCAACATGGCAAAGCTGCTGTCTTTTTTTATATTAATAGATGTAATGGGATCCATTACAATACCAAGCCTGATGGTCATAAATTTACCTCGCTGATTTGTAACTACTCAGCGTATTCATCTTTTGCACCATTTCGGCGTTATTTTCGTACTCAAATGGTCACGTATTGATATACGCTCACATTTTCCGTGCGAAAATGCCTTGAACTGGCACAAAATCTAAACACGCTGAGCAGTTACGCTGATTTACTTTATTCTACCTGTTCACTGGTATAGGT
>JALVAL010000097.1 GCA_027011205.1 Gammaproteobacteria bacterium | reverse complement strand
GATTATTAAAAGGCAAAGTATTTTAGCGGGCTTTTAAACCAATCAAATGAGCCACTCGCGGTAATAATAGTTTTATCAGCTGTGGATCATTTCTGGTTTTGGCTAACATTAACACACCTTCACCATAAGCCAGAGCCGCCTGTGCCAGTTCATTAATATCAGTATCACTATCCAGTTCACCGGCATCCTGAGCATCTTCAAGGACATCGATAAACACTAAAAAAATAGATTCAAACAGCATTTCTACTTTTTTACGAATGGTCTCATCCTGAGTACTCATTTCCAGGGCAATATTACCCATAGGACAACCGAGCACATAGCCATATTGCTCTTTCAGCTGCACCTGATATTGATAGGCGTAATCAATAAACCGTTCAAAACGTTTTGCTGGCGTTAAATCCTTGGCAAATGCCGGTAATAGTATACTTTCTATCATCTGCATTTTAAGTTGTTCCAGCACCTCAACCGTCAAAGCACTCTTGGAAGGAAAAAAGTGGTAAAAACTGCCTTTTTGTACCTTTGCATCCTTACAGATTTCCTGCACTCCCACATCGCTATAGCTGCGCGAATACATTAAATGCTGGGCACTATCCAATAAACGTTGTTTCGTTTCCTGACCTCTGGACATATCTCTATAATAATTGACCGTTCGGTAAAGTCAACCCCTGTATTAGTATTTAATGAAATTAGCTGGAAATGACTTACCATTTTTCAGCTCTTAAATGTTATAATTCTACGCCCCAAAAATGGGAAAGTAACCTCTTTATTACAGGAAATTTATATGAGCACTAATGGTAGCCTGCGCCCGAGCGGCCGAACCAATGATCAACAACGGGTCGTCAAAATCACCCGTAACTACACTAAACACGCAGAAGGTTCGGTACTCATTGAAAGTGGTGAAACCAAAGTTTTATGCACCGCTTCTGTTGAAAACAGAGTCCCCCCCTTTCTACGAGGTAAGGGACAGGGCTGGGTAACAGCAGAATACGGTATGCTGCCCCGCTCCACGAACAGCAGAATGCGCCGTGAAGCCTCAGCAGGCAAACAAAGCGGCCGAACCATGGAAATTCAGCGTTTAATTGGCCGCTCCTTAAGAGCAGTAGTGGATCTGGAAGCTGTGGGTGAAAACACCATTACCCTGGACTGTGATGTAATTCAGGCCGACGGCGGCACCCGTACTGCATCTATTTCCGGTGCCTATGTTGCACTTGTAGATGCCGTTAATACGATGCTCGAAAAGCAGATGATCAGCAAAAACCCGATACATGGTCAGGTCGCCTCTATTTCTGTGGGTATTTATAACGGCCAGCCGGTACTGGATCTGGATTACGCTGAAGACTGTAATGCCGAAACCGATATGAATATTGTAATGAATGAAGCCGGCGGTTTTATTGAAGTTCAGGGCACTGCAGAAGGCCACGCATTTCAACCCGAAGAACTTAACGCCATGCTGGAACTGGGTAAAAAAGGCATTAAGCATTTAATTGAAAAACAGAATGAAGCTTTAAAATAATTATTCACCAACTAAAATCCACATGAGTATCAGGGAGCAGATGGTTCTTGATACGGCAATTAAAGGTCAACAAATACAGACCTGGAAAAATCAGGAAATAATAATGGGATTAGATAAAAAAATTGTACTAGCCAGCGGCAATAAGGGTAAGGTCAGAGAATTTGTAACCATGTTTAAGGATCTGGGACTCAATATTGTGCCGCAAACCGAACTGGGTGTGGGTGACGTACCGGAAACCGGCACCACCTTTGTTGAAAATGCCATTATTAAAGCCCGTTATGCGGCCCAAATAACCGATATGCCCGCTATTGCCGATGACTCCGGTATCGAAGTGGATTATCTTAAGGGTGCACCGGGGATCTATTCTGCACGCTATTCAACCCTCGAAGGCAGCAAAGATTATGGTGCTGCCAGCACCGATGAAAATAACAATCTAAAGCTACTGGATGAATTAAAAGACCTGGCTGATGAGTCCTTACGAACTGCCCGCTATCAGTGTATTCTGGTTTATATGCGCCATGCTGCGGATCCAACCCCTATTATTTGTCAGGCGGCCTGGGAAGGTATTATTATGCAACAGGAAGTAGGTAATAATGGTTTTGGTTATGATCCCCTGTTCTGGGTTTCTGAGTATCAGATGTCCTCTGCCCAGTTAGATCCGAAGCTTAAAAACGGCATCAGTCATCGCGGTAAAGCTCTGCGTTTATTACATGATGAATTAACCCGTCTGTATCAATAAACAATTGCTTCCGGCATTAAGGAGGTCAAACGCATGAGCAACTGCCTGGTTTCTTTTCATCGTGCAGACAGTGAAGATCTGCAGAACCTCCTTAATTTTCAACTGACTCAGCAGGAAGTGTTTTACTTTTTTCCTTCTGCTGACTATCCTCTGACCCTCAGACAACTGCAGAAGCAGCTCAGCAATCGCCATCGCTCCACCGTTATGCGGCTTAAGGGACAACTGCTCGGTTTTGCCAATTTTTATAATGTAGAAAACAGAAATATTGCTTTTATTGGTAACGTGATTATCAATCCGACACAGCGCCGAAAGGGCTACGGAGGACAACTACTACAATATATGATAAAACTGGGTTTTGATGAGTTAAAGCTCAACGAAGTCCACCTGTCCTGTTATAGCCAGAATACTCAGGCATTACTATTTTATCAGCAACTGGGATTTAAGCCTTACGCCCTGGAAAGGCGCAAGGACTTTAATAACAGGCCGGTTATAATGCTGCACCTGAGACTTAAAAACCCTCACTAAGCACTTAAGGAATATGCTAAAGGATTACAATTTAGCTATAATCCGGTCAATAATATCCACAATTTGCGAAGATAATGGTGTTATTTTCTCAAATTCCTGCATAGCTTTATCATTATCGCCAGACTGTTTCAAGTCGACCACATTGTGAATAACCTGGTGAATTTCTTTATGGGGAGCTTCCAGTTCTTTCATTTCCGCAATATGAGAGAAATCTCTCAGGCCGTCATTATAATACCATTGCCCCAGAACACAGTCGCGGTGAGAACTAAGTTCCCTGCTGTCAATATTGATCTCACCACTGAGATAGGACATCAGTTTACTGCGCCAGGCTAAATGAGCTGCTTTAGCCTGCTCCAGCTGCCCCTGGATATTATCAATTTTAAACTGACCGGCTTTAACACAGAGCAGTTCGGTTTTCTGACCTATATGTCCGGTTGCAATCAGAGTGTCATCTGCAAGATGGGCAGTGTTCATGGCTTCTTCCTCAATAGCATTAATATGCCCACCCATTTCTACAGACACTTGAAACTGCTCTGAGGAGGTTTTGGCTATTTGACTCATAGCCTGAGACATTTTTTGAATATCGCGGGTGACATCATTTAAGGTACTGCCGGTTTCAGTGGCCTGCTCTGAACTTCGACTGGTATCTTTACGACTTTCATCCATCACTTTAACAGCAGACATTACCTGTCCCTGCAGGCGTTCAATCATGGCCCGGATTTCATCGGTTGAATCTTTGGTTCTGGCAGCCAGAGCACGCACTTCATCCGCCACCACGGCAAAACCCCGACCCTGCTCACCGGCACGAGCCGCCTCAATGGCAGCATTGAGTGCCAGAAGATTTGTCTGCTCTGAAATACCGTGAATAACTTCAAGAACCGAGCTGATTTCCTGGCTTTCCTGTTCCAGCAGCATAATAGTCTGACTGCCTTCTTCAATCCGTTTATTAAGTTCACCCATGGTCAGAATCATACTCGACATCTGCTGCCCCCCCCGCTCTATACCATTATTGGCCAGTTCTGCCGCATTGACAGCCTGTTCAGCATTGGTGGATACATTTTGCACAGTTTCACCCATGTTGTTCATTAGCCGGGTCACCTGTTCAATTTTTTTATGCTGCTGATGTACGCCCTTAACTGTCTGTTCCACAATAGCAGACTGGTTTGAAGATTCCACTCCGACATCAACAGAAGCCTTAATAATACTGGAGATCATGTCACTGAACCGCTCTAACAGCTTGTTCAGGGACAGGGACAATTCGCTGATTTCATCGTTTTTACCGGTGTCCAGACGAATACGCAGGTCATTGTTCATTTCAATATTATTAAGCGCTGATCTGATATCGCTGATACGCCGGGAAATTACTCGAATAATGAACAAAATAGATAAAGAAACCAGAATAATCAGAAAAACAGAAATTTCGACACTGGTATTGATGGTTTTATCAATATCACTGCTTAAACGGCTGGATTCTTTATCCGTTAACGCTTTATACCTGTCATCCAGTACCTTAAAGGCTTTAAATGCCGGCGCATCACTCACTTTAACGGCAGCATCCACCTGCTCGGCAGATTGACTCTGAGCAATCAGACGATGGGCAATATCCGTCTGGGTTCGATAGTTATCTGACACCGTTTTTATGTCCGTTAAAGCCTGTCGTTCTTCAACACTGAGTTCGGGTAATGACAGGTAGGTATCGATGGCCTTATCGAGCTTGCTAAAGTTATCTTTCAGGCGCTTATGATATTTCTCCTTACCGCGCAATACATAATTTTTAAAATTATGTATTGTACCGCCATAACCAAACTGGGATTTAATATCCATTAACAGGCTCTGACGCATGGCAATTGTATCCAGATATTTATACCAGCCATTTTTTACAGGAATTATAGATCGATAGGTCATTAGTGACGATAAAATAAGCATCGTGATAATAAGCACGAGCAAGCCATATAACTTGGATTTAATACTGATATTTAACATAGCCATCTCATCTTAAGGTAAATAAAGTTCTATACCGTTTATTATCGGCACAAAGCAAAATTTATTGAGTTTTTTTTACTTATTTTATAAAACAGCTACACTATCAGACCACCGGTGTCTATAGCATATGTATAAGGAAGAGTAATCAGGCAGGTTTTTATATAAGTCTGGAAAAACGCTGACTTTCTTCATCAGGTTTGATATAACGGTCAAATACCATACAGATATTACGAATTAACAGACGGCCCCGAGCTGTTACTGCCACACCCTGATCATCAAGCGTGATCAGACCGTCTTCCAGCATAATATTATAGCGTTCAAGCTCGTGGGCAAAATAATCTTTAAAATTAATACCAAAGCGCTTTTCAATGCTTGCAAATTTCAGATTAAAGTGACAGATTAACTGCATTATCACTTCCCGGCGAATCAAATCGTCGTCATCTATTTCTATACCTCTGAAAATAGCCAGTTCATCCTGATCAATACGGGCATAATATTCATCCATAGTACGTACATTCTGAGCAAAACTATTGGCAATGGTGCCAATTGAGGTAATTCCCATACCGACCAGATCACAATCAGCATGCGTTGCATAACCCTGAAAATTCCGGTATAACTTACCATTTTTCTGCGCAATACTGAGTTCATCTTCCGGTCTGGCAAAATGATCCATACCGATATAAACATAGCCGGCATCGGTGAGTTTTTCCATACAGTGTTTAAAAATTTCCAGCTTGGCCGATGCAGGAGGCAGCTGATCCACATTAATACGGCGCTGCGGCTTAAAACGCTCCGGTAAATGAGCATAGTTGAACACGGATACTCTGTCTGGACTGATATCAATCAACTCGTCCAGGGTTTTATCAAAACTGTCTACCGTCTGCAGCGGCAGGCCATAAATCAGATCCACACTGATGGACTTAAAGTTTTCTTCCCTGGCAGCCGTCAGAGCTGCCATAGTCTGTTCACGGCTTTGAATACGGTTAACTGCCTTTTGTACCGCCGGATTAAAGTCCTGCACCCCGAGACTCATGCGATTAAAGCCCAGTTCCCTTAATAAGGCAATACTGTCACGGCTGACCTCGCGCGGATCAATTTCAATGGAATATTCCCCGGAATCATCATCGTGTAAATTAAAATGCTTACGGGTCACAGCCATTAACTGGCGCATTTCATCATGACTGATAAAGGTGGGCGTACCACCTCCCCAGTGCAGCTGATCCACCTTACGAGCCGGATCAAATAATTCAGCCTGCATGGCAATTTCCTTGTGCAACCGCTCCAGATAAGGGGCGGCCTTAGAACGGTCTTTGGTCACAACCTTATTACAGCCGCAATAAAAACAGACGGTGTCACAAAATGGAATATGAAAATACAGCGACAGCGCTTTATCCGAGTGATTGGATTTTTCAGCAAAGCTCTTATAGGTATCGGCCGTATACTGCTCACTGAACTGTACAGCGGTTGGATAGGAGGTATAACGTGGACCCGCCTTGTCGTAACGTTTAATAAGCTGCGGATCAAACTCGACAATTGCCATAATAATTATTCCTGAAAACTAAAAGCAGTCCAGACAGAAAAATTAAATCATCAGTTATTTTCTGTCCGCCGGACGTTATAAAAAGAGCGTGTATTATGCCATTTTAGCAGACTCTAAACCAGCTACTCTTTGCTGCCATATGGGTATTTATTATCATCAAAGGATCGAACCCAGTGCGGATGATTGACAATCATAATAATCATCGCAAGTCCGGTTAAAAAAGCTTCAGGATAGATCATCAGAAAAATATAGGGGATATATTCATAGCTGACGTATGCATAGGTATAGGCACCACCGGCCACCATAACCATTGCGGCAATATAAACGGATGCAGCAATGGTTATCATGGCATTAGCAAAGGTACCTGCAAAAAAGTAAATAATAAAATGATTCGGTTCAATCCGTTCCACCAGCTTCAGCACCAGACTGGAAACTATAATGGGGATCACTCCCATTAAAAACACATTAAGAGCAAATATCTGCCACTCAATAACCTCTCTAATGACCAGTACAGATACCTCAATCATGATGCCCATCAGAGCCAGCTGCCAGCCAAACATTAAGGTCAGCAAAGTGGCACCCAGATAATGATATTCCATGCCAGTATGAATACCGGCTTTCATGGACCAGAGCAGCATTAACACCACGCAAAGTGCAAAGAAGATATTATGGTGTCTGCTGAACCATTGCCTGGGAAAGGTATAAAAAGCAAGCAACAGAATCGGAACCAGCAGGATATCGGCAATAATCGTCCACATAGCAGGAACCAGTGACATTGTGAGATTCATTTTTTACCTCTTACTATTACCACCCCGGTAACAAAACACTAAAATTTTTAATTACTCAGTTTATTTACCGTATCTACCTGCACTTTAGATCAAGCCGATAACCGCAGTTTAGACTACGGACTAGTCATCTATCCAATTTTAGTAAATAATATATCCCAGACGCCATGCCCCAGGCGTTTCCCCCGGTGTTCAAATTTTGTCATCGGACGGTAATCAGGCCGAGGAATATAAGTCCCGTCCGGTGCGGCATTATTAAACCCTTCAGCTCTTTGCATGTGTTCCAGCATATGCTGAGCATAATTCTGCCAGTCTGTCGCCATATGAAACTGCCCCTGCAGGGCTAATTTGCTCCGGATAAGCTGAATAAAATCATCCTGCACAATACGCCTTTTGTGATGGCGGGTCTTGTGCCAGGGATCAGGGAAAAACAGATACACCGCACTTAAACTCTCATCCGGGATCTGTCTGGTCAATACCTCAAGCGCATCAAACTTCATAAGCTTCAGATTCGTAAGTGCCTGTTTTTTTATATTCCCTAACAGTCGGCCAACCCCGGGTTTGTGCACTTCAATACCCAGATAATTATTCTCAGGATGCGCAACTGCCATTTCAAAAAGAGAATCTCCCATGCCAAAACCGATTTCCAGAATTACCGGTGCATTACGACCATATAAGGCCTGAAAGTCCAGCCATTGTCCATCGGCTTCAATACCAAAACGGGACCAGTTTTCCTGAAAGGCTTTTTCCTGTCCCGGCGTCATTCGCCCGGAACGCACCACATAGCTTTTAATAGTACGGGGATGTTCTACTGACAAGTTATTTTTAGTCAAAAAAACCACCCTGAAATATCTGTCTAAAAGAATGTTCCATCAATGGGTGAAGAGGCACTGGCATAGGCTTTTTTCGGCATACGGCCCGCCAGAAAAGCCTCACGACCGGCTTCAATCGCTTTTTTCATGGCAGAGGCCATCAATAACGGATTTTTTGCTCCGGCAATAGCCGTATTCATTAATACTGCATCACAGCCTAATTCCATGGCAATGGCCGCATCAGAAGCCGTACCTACACCGGCATCCACCAGAATCGGTACCCTGGCATTTTCAATAATCAGGCGAATATTATGCGGATTGCAAATACCCAGTCCCGAACCAATCAGTCCGGCCAGAGGCATAACGGCTACACAGCCCATTTCTTCCAGACGTTTGGCAATAATGGGGTCGTCACTGGTATAGACCATCACCTTAAAACCGTCTTTAATCAGCAGTTCTGCTGCTTCAATAGTATCCACCATATTAGGATACAAGGTTTTCTGATCGCCCAGCACTTCCAGTTTAACCAGCTCATGGCCGTCTAATAATTCGCGGGCTAACTGACAGGTGCGTACCGCATCTCTGGCAGTATAGCAGCCTGCAGTATTAGGCAAAATGGTGTATTTATCCGGGCTGATAACATCCAGCAGGTTTGGCTCATCAGGATTTTGACCAATATTGGTACGACGAATAGCAACGGTAACAATTTCTGCACCACTGGTTTCAATGGCATTTTTAGTTTCATCCATATCCCGGTATTTACCGGTACCAACCAGTAAACGAGAACTATAGGTCTTACCGGCTATATTTAACTTGTCATCTTGCATTATCTATCCTGAGGGTTATTAAAAATAAGGTTTAATATTATCCCGAATTTAGTAATCACTGTCCAATTGTAAATTTTTCGTGCTGAACCTTCATACGCTGAACCATCATCCGCCGCCAATAGCATGAACGATCTCAACATGGTCACCCGCTTTAAAAATATACTGCTCATGACGACTTTTAGGCACAATCTCTTCATTTACTTCTACCGCCAGACGCTGACCGGTAATAGCCATCTCATCCAGTAATTGCTGTACTGTACAGTCATCGGCAACTGGCCGGGATTCGCCATTTAGTATAATGTCCAAAATAACTCCTTATTAACAATCTATTTTAACGACCTGTTTTAACTATCTCTTTTAACTATCTTTTTTAACAACCTGTCCGGCATTGACAGTTGTAGCAATACACGTTTTATGATCTATTAATGAAATATGCTATATTTTACACTTAAAATAATAAAATATGGACATTTAAGAACAAAACCTGTTCTTACACTCAGCAAAAATCCAGGAACACTGATAAATGGCAAGCAGTAATCACAAAGAAATGATCACTATAGAAGAAGCTGGCACATTGGATGGCCTGTTTTATGAAAGAACTTCTCGTTCTGCAGATAAACCCGCATATATTCAATATGATAAAAGTACTAAAACCTGGAATGAAAGCACCTGGAATGAAATGGCCATGCTGGTCGGTAAATGGCAAAAAGCAATTTTAAGCGAAGCACTGGACAGCGGGGATCGTATTGCCATATTAATGAAAAACTGTAAAGAATGGGTAACAGTCGATCAGGCCGCATTAGGACTTGGAATGGTTGTGGTCCCCTTATACCTTGAAGACAGACCCGATAATATAAGCTATATTCTTGAAGATGCCGCAGTTAAACTGCTGGTTGTTCAGGATATCAGCCAATGGCGCAGGCTTCGTGACAACTGCAAGGATAATAACTTTTTAAAACGTGTTGTTCTGGTTGATACCTCAGATGATAAACTACAGGATGAATCCGAAATAGTTACCACCGTCCATAAATGGCTGCCTGAAGAAGGCCATGTTTTACACAAACGCAATGGTGCTCCAGAAGAACTGGCCACCATTGTATACACTTCCGGCACTACTGGAAAACCTAAAGGTGTCATGCTCAACCATCATAATATACTCTCAATTGCCTATCTTTCAGGCACCGGATTAAAAGTACGCAGTGATGATTTGTTTTTATCTTTCCTGCCCATGTCGCACACCTTTGAACGCAGTCTGGGCTATTATCTGACAGTGATGGCTGGCTGTAAAGTGGCATTTGCACGTTCTATACAACTACTGTCAGATGATCTTGTTACCATCAGGCCCACCTTACTGATTTCCGTACCGCGTATTTATGAACGGGTTTATGCCAGAATTGAAAGTACTCTATTAAAAGGCTCTCCAGTAAAACGAGCCCTGTTCAGACTCACGGTGAATGTCGGCTGGCAACGTTTTAAATACCGGCAAAAGCAATCTGCTCTGTGTTTGTCCTGTTCCTTATGGCCCATCTTAAAACCTCTGGTCGCAGATAAGGTTATGCAGAAATTCGGCGGTCGTTTAAGACTGGCTGCAACGGGTGGCGCAGCAATTCCTTTCCCGGTTGCTAAAACCTTTATCGGACTGGGTCTGCAGCTGATTCAGGGTTACGGTCTGACAGAAACAAGCCCGGTTGCCAGTTTTAATCGACTGGATAATAATAATCCCCGCTCTATCGGACACCCTCTGGAAGGTATGGAAATGAAAATAGGGGAACATGAAGAGTTATTAATTAAAAGCCCCGGTGTTATGATGGGCTACTGGAATAATCATGCGGCCACTTCTGAGGCTATTGATCCCGATGGCTGGTTTCACACCGGCGATCAGGCCCGCATTGATGAAAAAACCGCTCATGTTTATATTACCGGTCGCTTAAAAGATATTCTGATCATGTCCAATGGTGAGAAAATTCCACCCACTGATATTGAAAATGCCATCGTTATGGAGCCCCTGTATGATCATGCCATGCTGCTGGGAGAAGGCGAAGCCTATCTGAGTGCCATTCTGGTGCTTAATCCGGAACAATGGGTACATATTGCCGAGACCAATAAGCTGGATCCTTTTGATAAAAACAATCTTCAGAACAAAGCCGTTCATAGTCAGATTATTCGAAACCTGCGCACTGTTTTGCATGATTTTCCCGGCTATGCAAAAATCCGCAAAGTGACCCTGACACTGGATCCCTGGACTGTGGAAAATAACCTTCTGACACCGACACTAAAGGTCAAGCGGCCAAAAGTAATGACAGCGTTTGAAAAGGAAATTAAGGCTTTATATGAAGGCTAGTTTTAATCATTAGTAACTACTCAGCGTATTCATCTTTTACCCCGACCTTGTTAATAAACCCTTGTTAACAAAAGAGTGCGTTAGTTTCGTATTCTACCCTCAAGGGGCACCTGGAAATGGTCATATATTTGTATCTGCTCACATTCTCCGTGCGCTTCTTTGAGGTAGCGAAGCTATTGTGCCTTGAACTGTGGCAAAATCTAAATATGCTGAATAGTTACAATAATTATTAAGAAGTATTGTGGTGCTAGAATAACTCTATGTCACTTTTAATTTTAATTTCTTTTAACATACCTTCTTCAACCAGGGTTTCGTAACAGGCAATATTATTCCGGCCGTGTTCCTTAATGTAATAAAGGGCATGATCAGCTCTATCGATAATTTCGGTTTGCAGCAAAGAGGCATTCAGATGCGTCATGCCAATACTGATAGTTACCGTACCAACCTGAGGGAAATAATAGTTTTCTATATGTTTTCTGAAACGCTCAAAGACACTTTTTGCTGATACTTCCTCAATATTATTTATGATAACAACAAATTCTTCCCCACCATAACGGAACAGAAGGTCATCCTGTCGAAAAAACTGCTGCATCTGTTGAGCAAAGTGTAACAGTACTTCATCACCATAAAGATGTCCA
Organism: Gammaproteobacteria bacterium; assembly: GCA_027011205.1. Classification (GTDB taxonomy): domain Bacteria; phylum Pseudomonadota; class Gammaproteobacteria; order GRL18; family GRL18; genus JANELJ01. Next base: position 713 of record JALVAL010000097.1, on the reverse strand, counting down.
AATGAATCATTAATTTTTTTAAAATGGTCAATGTCCATTATGGCGAAACAGGCTTTTAAATCCTTATCATGGGCACGGCGGTTCTGTGCACCGTTTAGCAAACGAATCATTCGATGATCAAATGCCTTACGATTATACAAGCCTGTTAAGGCATCTTTATCGTTTAGCGATATCATTTCCCTATGATTGCTGTATATCTCAGAAAGGCAGAGCATTTGCATAAACACAGAATCTGAATTCGTCTTCTCATCTGCTTTATCGTCAAATAAAAGAGCAAGAAAATAAAGCTGCTGTTTTTCACGATTAAGTTTTTTTACCAGCAGGCTGAAATCCTGATAGTTTTTCTGTTGATAGGAAGCTTGACTATTAGCACTGAGTAAACTGCTAATCAACTCATTAAGATCCGCTTGAAAGTCAGTAAAATCATCACCATAAAGACATTCTGGATCTCGAACATTCTGTTCCCAGCCTGCAACTTTATACAATGCAATAGCCCGAATCTGAGGATATTCTGTACGCATCATTGGGAAAAAAGCACTGGTTAAAGCTTCTTCCTCTTTATTTAGAGTCAACTGTGCTATTTTGTGTAAAAGACTAGGTGACATTATGTAGCTTATTTCAATGTTAGTATGGTTGCTATTGTTACATTTATGTATTTTAATACAAGCAGTAATTGAGTTAAATAATTTAATAAAACAGTTTCTATATTATAG
>JALVAL010000096.1 GCA_027011205.1 Gammaproteobacteria bacterium | reverse complement strand
ATTTTTGTTATGAAGGAGTCTACTCTTTTTCCCATAAGTTATCCCTGAGAAAGTAATTTTTTATTGAGCGGAAGGCGGGTTACACCCAATGAAGAGTTGGTAAAACAAATATAAATGTCTCCTTAAAATAATAAACAATAGGAGCTGATACGATCTCTCGGCAAATAATGATCCCACTTAGGAACAGTTATCTAGTACCCTATCATAGGTAAGTGCTTAAGAAAAACATCTTAATTTTTTATGCAAATACCTTCTGATTTATTGTCATATTGAAGCATAAAATACTGCCTCTAAATTCACTTTTTTTGGATCCTTTATCACAAGCTACCCTGCTTTAACTTTTTTATTATTCTGGTTATTTTTAACAGTATATTATGCATACCATGCGGTCCATAAGTTTCATAAGCCTGGCAGCGATAGATTTTTCCCTGCTTTGTTTCAACAATAAAGACCTGAGTAAAACTTAACTTTTGCCCATTCGACAGTTCGAGTTTAGTGGTCATTTCGACGGCAGCACTGGTTTTATTTTCATTCTCAAAATAATTTTCTGCCGTAAAACTGAATTTTTTTATACTCTTAAAACCCCAGGTCAAGCCTTCACGAATTTCATCCTTACCTTTCATATGGATATTGGGATAATGAGGATCCAGAAATTCTGCTTCGATATGATAACAATCCAGAACAGCATCCAGATCTTTCGCTTCCACGGCGTCGAAATGATTGTTTATAAGTTCAGATAGAGTTTGCTTAATCATGATAGTTCTTTGTTATTTTATGAAAAGTCATTGTGTACAGGCCTTTGGTATTCCTGCATCAACCAGAGCTTTGAAAAATAAGTCTCTGTGCTTTTTTGAGCAAGACATGAGGCCCTGGCAAGAATCTATCGTACAGTCTGGTAAAAATAGTAATGCATGGGCAGCATATTGTGCGGCTTTTTTTTTCTTACCCGCCAACTGGTGGCAGGCTGCTGCGAGAGCATAGATTAAAAAATAATAGCTATTGTTATCTATTGCAAGGGTACTGAAATAAGCGGCATCATCATATTTTTCCAGATCAAGCATTAACAGGGAGTATGCCATATAGATCTGGAAGGAAGAAGATCTTGAATGAAAATTCAGCCGCTCTGCTTTTTCCAGAGATTTCAGACCAAGTTCTGATTTTCCTAATTTTATAGCGGATAAACCCCTTAAAATAAGGCTTTGGGCATTATTAGGAGAAAGCTCTACAGCTTGCTCAAGAATGGCTAAGGCTTGCGGTACCTTATTTGAAAATACCATCGCCCGGCCCAAAGACATGTAACCATTCATTTCTTGGCTACAAAAATCAATACTACGCTGTACATAGTCCATTGACTTTATAATATCTTGATCAGTTACTTTAATTATTGAGTGTTCAAGCAGCCGGCGGTTTGTATGTGTATAAGCTAAACCGGCATAGGCGCGAGAAAATCTGCTATCTTGTTTAATTGCTTTTTTAAAAAAAAATTGTGCACTATCTACATCTTTTATGCTAGTGCGATCAATATACCATAATCCACGGTGATAGTTTTCCCAGGCACTGAGATTTTCTGTAGGAATAAGGAAGGAACGATTTATTTCTGCCTGTTCAACAGCAGACTCAATGGCGGTCATTATGGCAGTTGTAATATCATCTTGAATAGAAAAGATATCATCAAATGTGTGCTCAAAATGTTCAGACCAGATTTCAGCATTATTTATGGCGTCAACAACTGAAAGAGTCACTCGGATGCGTTTGGCGACCTGTCTGATATTTGCATAAACCAGATACCGAACTCCCAGGTATCTTCCAACGTCATTGGCAGAGAGATCCATTTTTGATAAGTGATGAGCTGAGGCTCTGGCAATAACAAAAAAATGAGGCTGTCTGGCGAGTGAAGAATTAATATCTGAGGTCAATCCAGTTGCTAATAATGACTTCTGATCTTGTGTGCTAATGTCAACAAAATCCATAATGGCAATAGAAGGCTTATCAGGAGGTGCTAACGGCTTAGGTGAAATTTCAGGATTGCGTTCTATGATAAGAGTGGAACTTGTTGAAGGTTTTATGCTTTCAATGCATTTGAATGCAGCAATAAAACGATAGCCAGAACCAGAAACCGTTTTAATGTATTGTTGTTTCTTGCCATTATCTCCAATGGCATGACGTACGGCACTGATAGCAGCGCTTAATGCTGAATCCGAAATAACGTGAGACTTCCACACACCTTTGATAAGTTCATCCCGGGAAAGCACTCGGTCAGAATTATGAAACATAAATAAAAGTAGTTTTAAAATAAGTGGTTCAATTTTTTGTGGCAAACCATCACACAACAACTCGTGAGTATCAGCATCAATTATGTAATCACCTAGAGTGAAAATCATTTTAACGTATCCATGTTTTATGTTTATTAGAACATATTAATTCTTTAATACAGAGAAATCACAAGAAAATCACAAGATTTTCCATAAGTTTAGTAGAAATTAAAAATATAAGCTATATGCAACTATGGATTAAATAAAAATTTAGCTCAGGGTATATTCAAGAAATGACCTGTATTAGAAATAAGTTAATTTTATCAGGCTAACTCTAACCAACGAAATAGATAAAGGAATAAGAATAAATGCATAGATTTTTAATAGGGATACTATTTTTCACTTTATTTGCAAATACTGCTATAGCAATAGAATGTGGTATTAAGTTTGGCGGAGGTGGTAAAGATTCCAGCTGGATAAAACTGAAGAATGATCGGGTTACCAGAGTCAATGATATAGGCGGTCCATGGAGTTTTATACGAAAAACTTACGGGCCTTGCGATTTCATGTTGTACAACAAGGGTAATTATAAAGGCTCACGTGCACACTATGGTTCTGGTATTGTTGAGAGACTGCGTGTTGGTGCAATAGGCGGTTCGGACAAAAATGGCTGGAAAGTAAGATCGGTAATAATTACACCCAGAGACACTCAGTGTTCAATCCAGTTAAATGAAAGTGACCATGAGTTTCAACTCAGCTCTGCTTCCTCAAAAATTTATAATCATAAACAAGTCTTCCATGGGCCTGCTCGCATCAACAATATTACCGGATGGAGTTCAGTTGCAGCAATCTCAGGGGGCAGTAATTGTCAGTATAAATTGTACAATGGTGCAAATTTTGATCGTCAGTTTATTAATCTTGAAAAAGTCAGCAGCCTTTATCGAATTGGCTGGCGCATCAGATCGATTGAAATAACTAATAGTAATACAGAGGCAACAGCTCCTCGTTCACGATCCCGGCCAATTCCACCTCGCCCTGCAAAACAAAACTATTCTCAAATCAGGCACATTAAAGGTCGCTGTCTCGATATCGCAGGTGGTATTAATCGTAATAAAACCAATATTCAGATTTATGCCTGTAATGGTTCCAAAAGTCAAAAATGGCATTGGACAAGGAACCGGGAAATTAAAAATATTATGGGGCTTTGTTTGGATGTTTCCGGTGGTGTAAATGCCGATCATACTAATATTCAACTCTACCAGTGTAATGGCAGTAAAAGTCAGCAATGGCGGGTTATTTCAAATAAACGAATTCAAAATGTAATGGGGCGCTGTCTGGATATTGTCAATGGTATTGATGCCAATCGAACCAATGTACAGCTTTATCATTGTAAAAATGTTGATGCACAGCAGTGGAATTAGTTGTTCTGGTGCCGGTTTAATGCCTGAAAAATAGCAAGGTGCGGCATCTGTGAGTCAGTAAGTTAATAAACCTCAACAAACATAAATA
>JALVAL010000095.1 GCA_027011205.1 Gammaproteobacteria bacterium | reverse complement strand
GTTACAATGTTTATGCTCATCCTTAATAGTCTTTGTAAATAAGCTGTATGATTTAAAAAGTTTACTGGATACTAAAGTATTAGCTATTGGTTTGTAACTGGTATGGTATTTGCTGCAATGTTAATGCTACCCGCATATATTGTGCTATGGCAAACATTTATTAATGTACCAAAGGAGATAAGAATGACTAATATAGTAAATGAAATAACGGCTGCAAATGAAGCCTATGCTGCTGATTTTGGCAATAAGGGTGACTTGCCCATGCCTCCAGGGCGTCAGTTTGCAATTTTAACCTGTATGGATGCACGACTCGACCCTGCAAAGTATGCCGGGCTTGCTGAGGGTGATGCGCATGTTATTAGAAATGCGGGTGGTAGAGCCAGTGATGATGCTATTCGTTCTCTGGTTATTTCTTATAAATTATTAGCAACTAAAGAATGGTTTGTTATTCATCATACAGATTGTGGAATGCAAACTTTTAATAATAAAATTATGGGTGATCTGTTAGCTGGCAGCCTGAAAACGTCTACAGTAGATGCCAGTGGATGGCATGATAGTAATGCCGGAGGCGGCACTACTGATGGTAAATATATTGAATGGCTAGCAATAAGCGATCAGGCAAAAAGTGTTCTGGAGGATGTAGAAAGGATTAAAAATAATTCAATGGTACCTTCAGATATTCCGGTTTATGGATATATCTATGACTGCAAATCTGGAAAGTTGATTGAAGTTCCAGAAGCAACGGCTGCAGGTGCTGCAAAATAGTCAGCTATAGTATGGGAGCTTTAACATTTTATAGTTAATGTAAAGGGTTTAACTCGGTTCCCATATTTATCAGAGGGTAATAATATATAAATAATTATTGTAACTATTTAGTGTCCATCCGTAAATTGCCTTCCTGGCAATTTAGCGGAACGTAAAAGAAAAAGTGTGATTTTTCTTTTACTCCATTTTCAACGACTTACCGTCGTCAAAAATGAGCGGTACATCCCTGTACCGCAAGTGTGCATCAATAAAATGATGCACACTATTTAGTATAAATTGCGCTGAACAGATACAAATTATTTAGATTTCATGCGGTCAAACGCGCGCATTTTTTCCGCCAGCGACTGCCAGTTAAGGTCGCGCATGACTCTGGCCAGGCGGTGCATCTCACCGCTTTTAATCATTTTTCGACGTTCCGCTTTGTTTTTTACCCCGTAAAACGGCAGCATGACATTAAAAGCCTCATCATTGTATTTTTTTATGGGAGTTAAAACATCTTTCCGACGGGTATAATAAGCATCTTCCCCGGCCTCACAGGAACGGTTAAAGACATTAAAATTACGACAGGCCATCGGGCGAACCGGATGGATGGAGCAGACATCATTAATTAAAAAAGGGCAGCTGTTTAAACCCTCCAGATGCTGTAATTGCTGTTCCAGCTGTTGTCTAAGCGGGCCGTACAGAATTTCTGTGGCATACCAGGTCATACCCATTAATTCCAGAGGGTAAACCGGAATGCTCTCATGTGATTTACAGCAGCTGGCACAGCCACGGCCGCAGGCAAGTAATTTACCCTGTTTTTCTTCCCGCTTAATACCCTCGCTAATTCCCTGATCGGTGATCAGGTAGGCTTCCATTAAAATACTTAGCCAGGGCAGACGTTGTTCGTGTTCGCTAAAGAAAATACGCTGAGGGGGCGGATAGGCTGTTTGAGATGGCTGGCTTTTATGACTCATGAGGATCATCTGCAACTAAAAAGAATATTTTAACTCAGAGACTGTAATAAGGCTAATCAGAGATTTATTCAGTGGTGCAGGAATCAGTAGAATAACAGGTATAAAAAAGCACAAATTCCCTGCCTGTCAATAAGGGCAGAGAGTTTGTGCGGAAAATGAAAGATTAATTACAGCTGAAGCTGTTAAAACTTACTGTATCTGGTATTCACCTGCAGTAGCATCCCATTTGAATATGCTTTGTGCACTACTGCCGGCAGCAGGAGGATTATTGTCCATTTCCTGCAATATTCCGGCAACACTGTTTTGAGCGGTCAGATTAAAGTCTGCAGGGTTGACATATTCTTCATATTCAACACTCCAGACTAGCTTGCCGGTATCAGCGACAGTATTCAGTGATTGAGGCTGGAGACTGGTTTCCTGTATAGGGAAAACATCACCCATACCTGGGTCACCGTGAACAGCATCAGCATTTGCATTTACAGCAAAAGCAGCGGAGGCAGCAAATAATAAAGTAGTTAAAGTTTTCATGATGGTATCCTCATCGTTATTTTCAATTAGTTGTTAAAACATTTTTCGTTTCGTTGTGGTAACTATATAACAGGTGACCTTACATAATCCTTACGCAAACATTAAATGTTTGTAACATTTTTGTCACGATAGGTAGAACAGTCATATTAAGAAAATTATGATAGTCTTATGCTAAAATGTATCTTGAACCTTGAAAAATAACCCCTGTCTGGAATATAAAAAATGAATATCTGGGTCGATGCAGATGCCTGCCCTGTGGTAATAAAAGAAATATTATTTAAAGCAGCAAAACGTACCGGGATCACTATGACCCTGGTGGCTAACTGTTTTATTCAGGTACCCCGGCTGGAAAATATTAAGATGCTGAAAGTTTCAGCCGGTTTTGATGTGGCGGATAATGAGATAGTCAAGCGGGTTGAAAAAGATGATCTGGTTATAACCGGTGATATACCACTGGCAGCAGAAGTAATAGAAAAAGGTGCCCAGGCATTAAATCCCAGAGGTGAGTTATATTCGGCCAGCAGTATTAAATCCAAACTGAATATGCGTGACTTTATGGATACCATGCGTTTCAGCGGTGTGCAAACAGGTGGTGGGCCACCGCCATTAAATCAGACTGACCGGCAGAATTTCGCCAATCATCTGGATAGAATATTAACTCAGTATATAAGTTCCAGCTAACGACTTACATGCCATTGCCAAATTTTTCGGTTTCAGCAACCCCGCTGTCGCGAACCATTTTTAAAGCAGTTGCGTATTGAGCCAGAATGTTTAGCGACCAATGCAGACGCTCGCGTATGTAGGAATCAGAACGAGTATCGTTGTCCTCTTGTTTGGCATTTAATACCGATTCCACATGACGAATAATCACCTGTTCCGGGATATAGCATAAACGGGAATTTTTATAACTGCTCATTCGCAGTTCAGCAACCGGATAGGAACCACCGTCCCCGGCAGAGACAGAAACAATCAGAGCAGGTTTATGGGCCAACTCGTTTTTTCCGAATAATAAGAAAAAGTTTTTTAAACCGGCCGGAACCTGACCATGCCATTCCGGAGTAATAATCACCAGTGCATCAGCAGAAACCAGTTGTTCGCGTAAGGGGTTCAGAATATCCAGCCACTGCTGTTCCCCGTCCCAGACGCCTTCATCCCATAAGGGCAGAGGATTACCCTCCAGAGAATACAGCCAGGTTTCATCACAGATACCGTCTTTGAGAGTCATTTCTATATGTTGGGCGACTTTCAGGCTTTGTGAGTGATAACGGTGACTGCCGCTGATAATTGCTGTTTTCATAATCTGGTCCCGGTTTTTATTGTGGATGTTAATCCGTACTGTTTTAACATTGATGGGTACAGAAAGCCTAAATTCAAGTCTGTTCAGCAGCAGCAATTCTCGCTGAATCCATCAGATTAAGCAAACCAAGACATCTCAGGGCAATAAAAAAGTAGTTTTCGCGCTAATTTTAAAAAAAGTCCAAAAAATTGCCAAATAAATTGAACTTTTTTGAATT
>JALVAL010000094.1 GCA_027011205.1 Gammaproteobacteria bacterium | reverse complement strand
CTCCTTAGGCTTACACCCATATTTGATAGATTTGTCATTAGACATATCACTAAAGGCTAAATATTTTTTTGTTTGTTCTTCACCGTATCTGAAAAATACAAAATTTTCATCACCACCTTTTGAACCTATTACTGAAGCATTACTTTGTATATTAAAATCTATCCCTGAATAAATAAATCTTGTACTAGGCGCTCCATGCGCAGAGATACTAAAAAGGGCTAATAATACGATTAGTAGACGAACCATAGTCGATCACCCCCCCATCAATGCTATTTGTATTGCAGATTTGTAACCAAGCCCAACTGCGCTCTTACAAACATTATATATGGCTGTGTCACCAGATATTATTCGTTTTCCTATTTTTGCCAATTGTTTGATTGCATATTTTGGGCTGGGAATACCAAATGCAGGACGAGGAACTAAATCCATATTGTCTGAGCAAATATTTGCTTTTTCCAAAGCCTCATAAGCGATTAACGCAGCCGATTCATTAACGCTATGGGCTTTGGTCAAATTTGGCCCCCAAAAATAGTTAATGACAGCTGCTACATATTCTCGTTCATATATATCCATAATAACTTCTCCTTTTTATAGTCTAGATTTTCCATAATAGCAATTCAAAAGATGAACTTTTGCTATAACAGGTTTAATATCCAGAATCTGAAATATTGAGAAATACCGATTCCGTCTATCTCCATTTCAATATATTACTGATTCTATTATAAACTTCCTTAAAATGGGTAAGAAAGATCCTACATTTCTATCATTTTCTATAATTATTTTCTACAAGCTCTTTATTTTATGAATTATGTACAATATTATAGTATTAATCAGCTCTTACTTAACTTTTAACTTAATCACCTGATAAATATACAATTATGGAATTCATGGAAGAAATCCAGATAAAAAAATTCTGGGATCATTATATTTCTCATCTTAACAAAAGAAATATTAAACAATCTGCTCAAAGATGGTATGTTTTTTACGCTGAGCAATATATTAAGTTTAATTCCACTACAAAGTTAAAATATCATACCGCTGAAATACTGAATCAGTATTTCTCGGAGATAGGCCGAAACAAAAATATGACTGACTGGCAATATAAGCAGTCTATTGAAGCCATTGAAATATTAATATGTTTCTTTTTAAAACTTGACTGTTGTGCAAAGGTTGACTGGAAGTACTGGTATAATCAATCAAAAAACATAAAACCACCTACGACTATAAATTCTGCTAATTCAATCCATCCCGATTCTTATAGATATTCCAGTTTCCAGAAATACTCTTTGGATATGATTAAACAACACCATCATCATATTTTTAGTCAGGTAGTAAATGAAATAAGACGAAGACACTATTCATATCGTACTGAACAGACTTATACACACTGGATAGTCAGGTATATTGCTTTTTATGATAATAATATTCCTGATCATTCAGCAAACACATCTATTACCGCATTTCTAAATCACCTGGCCGTTAATAGAAAAGTATCAAGCAGTACTCAAAATCAGGCACTGAATGCTCTCATTTTTCTCTATCATAAAACTCTGGGAATAAATGTAGGAGAATTAGGTACCTTTACCCGGGCTAAAGTGCCCAAAAATCTCCCTGTGGTTTTATCGCGTGATGAGGTTAAAAGTCTGCTAAGTAATTTGACTGGTATACATTACTTAATGGCGTCTCTCCTTTATGGAACAGGTATGCGTTTAATGGAATGGAATGCATTACATTAAGAGTAAAGGATATAGATTTTGATTACCATCAGATATATGTTCATCGTGGTAAAGGTCAGAAGGATCGGATAGTACCGTTGCCAAAACGTTTAGACGGTTCACTAAAAGAACAATTAAAAACTTCCAGGATTCTTTTTCAACAAGATCGAAAGAATAATGTGGCAGGCGTTTTTTTACCAGAGGCATTATCTAAAAAATACCCGAACGCACCCACCGAATGGAAATGGCAATATGTTTTTCAAAGTCATCGTTTATCGGTTGATCCTCGTACTAAAATAGTGAGAAGGCATCATATTCATGAAAGCAGTCTGCAAAAACAGATAAAACAAGCGGCCCGAAAAAGTGGCATTGAAAAGCATGTAAAATGTCATACACTCAGACATTCATTTGCAACTCATTTACTGGAAGCCGGTTATGATATCAGAACGATTCAAGAGTTACTCGGCCATGCGGATGTCTCAACAACGATGATATATACTCATGTCCTTAATACACCCGGTGTTATTATAAAAAGTCCTATAGATTTTGATTAATCTGGTTTAACAGGTTCGTATGAGCATGTTTCCGTCAGATATTAATGGGCAGGATTGAGGAATTTTTTTCGTAAGGGAAAAACAAAAAAGAGGACATAAAGTCCTCTTTTTTGCTTAGCGTGATTAAAACGGGGGGATGATTTACATCATACCGCCCATTCCTCCCATGCCGCCCATACCACCCATATCAGGTGCTGCTGAAACTTCCTGAGGGATCTCGCTAACCATGGCTTCTGTAGTCAGCATCAGGCCGGATACAGAGGCTGCGTGCTGCAGTGCAGAACGGGTTACTTTAGCCGGGTCCATAATACCCATCTCAATCATGTCACCATAAACACTGGTGGCTGCATTATAGCCGTAGTTGCCTTCGCCGCTCTTAACATTGTTAACCACAACAGAGGCTTCATCACCAGCATTTAAGGCTATCTGACGCATAGGCTCTTCCATGGCGCGTTTGGCAATATCTACACCGACGCTCTGGTCGTGATTAAGGGTATCTACTTCACCAATGTTCTGCAGTGCACGGATCAGTGCTACACCACCACCGGGTACTACGCCTTCTTCAACCGCTGCACGGGTTGCATGCAGAGCATCTTCAACACGGGCTTTCTTTTCTTTCATTTCTACTTCAGTGGCCGCACCTACTTTAATAAGAGCGACACCGCCGGCTAATTTAGCCACCCGTT
>JALVAL010000093.1 GCA_027011205.1 Gammaproteobacteria bacterium | reverse complement strand
AGTTTTTCCTTATCGTATTCAGAAGAGGTTTCTTCCAGCTGACGACGGATTTGATCCACACGGGCAGAAATTTCTGTCTGCTCGCCGGCACCATCAATAATGGTGGTGTTTTCCTTACCAATCTGTACGCGCTTGGCGGTACCCAGATCATCCAGGGTCACACCTTCCAGGCTCAGACCGACTTCTTCAGAAATCACTGTCGCACCAGTCAGAATAGCGATATCCTGCAGCATGGCTTTACGGCGGTCACCAAAACCTGGTGCTTTAACGGCAGTCACTTTAACGACACCGCGCATATTATTAACCACCAGAGTGGCCAGTGCTTCACCTTCAATATCTTCGGCAATAATAAACAACGGTTTGCCGGATTTGGCAACCGCTTCTAACACTGGAAGCAAATCACGGATATTGGAAACTTTCTTGTCGTGTAACAGGATATAGGGCGCTTCCAGATCGGCTGTCATGCTGTCCTGGTTGTTAACAAAGTAAGGGGACAGATAACCGCGATCAAACTGCATACCTTCTACGACATCCAGTTCATTGTGCAGGGCAGAACCTTCTTCAACGGTAATAACACCTTCTTTACCGACTTTTTCCATAGCATCTGCAATGATTTTACCAATGCTTTCATCAGAGTTGGCAGAAATAGAACCTACCTGACCGATGGCTTCAGAATCTTCACAGGGCTTGGACATACCTTCAATCTGGGCAACCGCCGCATCGACTGCTTTATCAATACCGCGTTTCAGATCCATTGGATTCATACCGGCCGCAACCGCTTTGAGACCTTCATTCAGAATAGACTGAGCCAGAACAGTGGCAGTAGTAGTACCATCACCGGCCACATCAGACGTCTGGGAAGAAACTTCCTTCACCATCTGTGCGCCCATATTTTCAAATTTATTTTCCAGTTCAATTTCTTTGGCAACAGAAACACCATCCTTAGTGATGGTCGGTGCGCCAAAGGCTTTGTCCAGAACCACATTACGACCTTTGGGGCCTAATGTTACTTTTACTGCATTAGCCAGAGTGTTAACACCGGCAACCATAAGATGACGTGCGTCATCACCAAATTTTACGTCTTTAGCTGGCATGTTTTATACCTCAATAATTCTTTTATTGTTTCTAACTTTAATAGTTAATAGAGTTAAAAATATGTTTCTAAGTGAAAAGTTGTTCTGAGCTTATTCAACCACAGCCAGAATGTCTTCTTCACGCATGATCAGTAAGGTTTCATCACCAACCTTCACTTCATTTCCAGAATATTTTCCAAAGATGACCTTGTCGCCAGCTTTGACTTCCATTGCAATCAACTCACCATTGTTTGCAGTGCGGCCATTGCCGACAGCAACGACTTCACCTTCGGATGGTTTTTCAGCTGCAGAATCTGGAATGTAGATACCACCAGCAGTTTTGGTTTCTTCTTCTAAACGTCGCACTACAATGCGATCACCAAGTGGGCGAATGTTCACTGTGTTATTTCTCCTTAAGATTTTTAGCACTCTATGTATGTGAGTGCCAGTCATCATGGTTAAAAAAACCGAATACTCTAAAAAAGAATCCGGGATCTAATCTTATGTCCTGTAATTTGGGACAGGGGTTTTTATTTCAAGACCTTTTTTAAAAAAATTTACAAAAAATGCTGTTTAGTCTTTATCTGACTCAACCTTACCCTCAATAATATGAACCTGTTGAATCCTGTCCTGGTTCTTCTGATGCTGCTGTTCCGGATTTAGGTCTTCATATTCCCCTTCAAAATAATCACCCTGCGCCCTGAAGCCTGATACCCGGGCTTTTAATAAGGAGCTGTCAATTAACTGACGAGCTATAAATCGCCGCAACGGTGGAATAAGCAGTAAAAAACCAATGGTATCAGTGAAGAAACCCGGCATTAACAGGCAGATGGCAGCAAACAACAACATAACGCCTTCAAACATCTCTGTGGCCGGCAGTTCTCCCTTATTCATAGCCATTTGTGCTTTCTGTAAGGTAGAAAAACCCTGTACCCGGATCATACTGACACCCAGTACCGCCGTAAAAACAACCATAATAACCGTTGGGAAAGCGCCAATAATACCACCAACCTCAATCAGTAAATAAATTTCCAGCAGGGGGATGCCGATAAACAGCAATAAAAAAAACAAAATAGGAGGCATAGTATTCTCAATACAGATGAACCTATTGACCCGACAATGGTCGTACCCTTAACATCTGACAATAAGGTTCGGTTATAAATTTAAAGAGTATTTGCTAAACACTCCGCTGTAACATAAAATCCTGCTACTTTACATTAATGGGGCAGGAGGGTGCTTTTTTCAAATGGCAGGAGTTAAAAACACACAAAACGGGCCGTTTCAACTGGTGATATGCAGCTGTCCCAGTGAAGAAAATGCCGTCAGCATTGCAGAAAACGTGGTTGCACAGCGCCTGGCCGCCTGTGTTAATGTGATGCCTTCAGTCTATTCAGTTTATCAATGGCAGGATAATGTGGAATCTGCCAAAGAAAATCTGATTTTAATTAAAACCAGTAAAGATAAATATCCGGCTCTTGAAAAGGTCATCAAATCACTGCATCCTTATGAAGTTCCGGAAATTATTGCCCTGAATATCAGTAGTGGTTTACCGGAATATCTTCAGTGGCTGGAAAATAGTATAAAGTAGATTCATGGATGGCTCTAAGAGGACATAATGGGCTGAAAACAGCCCATTAATATAACAATTAATAAATAATAGTGGTTTCCTGATTATGTCAATACGATTTATTTTATTTGTAGTGCTTACTCTGGTGTCAGTTTCCAGCTGGGCAGAAGAGGAGTTTCTAGCACCGGAACAGGCGTTTGCACTTCAGCCCGCCAAAGTTATTAGCGGGCCTGACGGTAATCAGCTGGAAATCCGCTGGAAAATTGCTGATGACTATTATATGTATCGTGACAAGGTGGCATTTAAACCCAAAAATGACAGCCTGACAATTAAAAAGGCCATACTGTCTCCCAGTAAAACAAAAAATGATCCTTATTTTGGAAAAATTCAGATTTATAAACATGAGTTAGTGGCTAAAATCCCGTTTTCTTCTGATAAAGAAAAAGACACTCTGCTCACTTTACTGACCAGAACACAGGGCTGCGCTGCTGGCGGGATCTGTTATCCTCCGCTCAAACAGAGCATCACATTCAAACAGCCTGCCGCTACGCTTACAACTAAGGTTGCACCCAGACCTAAGCCTGCTGCCAGCCCATTAAATAAGCTGGCCAGTTTAGGGGCTGACAATTCTCTGCCCGGAGATGACCTGCTCAGCCCTGAAGAAGCTTTTAAATTTGACCTTTCAGTGGATCCAGAAACGCCAAACCAGCTCACTGCCATCTGGTCTATTGCAGATACGTATTATCTGTATAAAAACAAATTCAAATTTCAGGTGGTGGGTGAAAACGGCTTTTCTATCGGGGATATAAAATTTCCACCGGGCAAGGCCAAAAGTGATGAGTATCTGGGCAACTATGAAGTTTACCAACATGATCTGTCCATAAATATTCCTATTGCCGGTAAAGGCGATCCAAATAAACCACTGGCAGTTAAAGTCAGTTATCAGGGCTGTGCAGAATCCGGTGTCTGCTATCCTAAAATAACCAAAACCATTGAGCTGGATATTTCCAGCTTTTCTGCCATTTCCAATAACAGCGTACCAGTAAAACCTGTTAATACCAATAATGGGCAACCTGCAGTGCAGTCAGAACAGGATGCACTGGCCGGTCTGTTAAGCTCAGACAATACCTTAATTGCTCTGCTCACATTCTTTGTGATCGGACTGGGTCTGGCTTTTACCCCCTGCGTTTTTCCGATGATCCCCATTTTATCCGGCATCATTGCTGGACAGGGCAGCAATGCCGGTAATAAGGCTTTTATTATGTCGGTGGTGTATGTCCTGTCTATGGCAGTGGTGTACACTATTGTCGGAGTAATCGCCGGGATTTCGGGTGCTAATTTTCAGGTCATGTTCCAGAATCCCTGGGTATTAACCGGATTCTCTTTGATCTTTATTGCTCTGGCACTGTCCATGTTTGGCTTCTACAGCCTGCAATTGCCCTCCTCTGTGCAATCCAGAATATCTGAATTCAGCAATAAACAGCAGGGTGGCACCTTAATTGGTGTGGCGATTATGGGTGTGTTATCAGCTCTGATTGTCGGCCCCTGTATGGCACCGCCGCTGATGGGGATTTTATTGTTTATCAGTCAGACCGGCGATCCGGTACTGGGCGGCAGCGCTTTATTTGTAATGAGTCTGGGCATGGGTGTTCCGCTGATTATTATCGGCACATCTGCCGGTAAGCTAATGCCCAAAGCCGGAGTCTGGATGGATACCGTTAAAGCAGTCTTTGGTGTCAGTATGCTGGCAGTAGCCATCTGGATGATGGAACGGGTATTACCTGAAATTGTTATTATCTGGCTATGGGCCATTCTGATATTTACCTCCGGCATTTATATGGGAGCTATGACACCTATTCATGAAAATACCACTGGCTGGGGTCGTCTGTGGAAATCCCTTGGCCTGATACTAATGCTTTATGCCAGTGTTCTGATTATCGGTGCGGCCAGCGGCAACACCGATTATTTTCACCCATTAAGAGGTTCACAATTGATGATGTCCAGCGATGGCCAGCCGGTTCGTGCCAGGCATGTCAGTTTTGAACGCATCAAGTCAATTGAGGATCTGAATCAGAAACTGGCTCAGGCAAAGCAGCAAAACAAATTTGTGATGCTGGATTTTTATGCTGACTGGTGTACCTATTGTAAAAACATGGAAAATACTACCTTTAAATCCCGGAAAGTAATTGCTGCTTTAGAAAAGCTGCTGGTATTACAGGCAGACGTAACAGATATGAATGCTATCGATGAAGCGCTGTTAAAAGCTTATCAGGTCCCGGCACCACCAGCGATTCTGTTTTTCGATCCCGCTTCCGGCGAAGATCGTAATTTCCGGGTAGTAGGCTATAAAAATGGGGCTGCCTTTGCTCAACATATTGAATCCTTTATCACTCATCATCGTTGATCTATTATTATGAATAAAACTGTTTTTGTTGTAGCTGTACTGCTGATAGCGGTTACAGCCTGGCTTTTATCGGTTCTTAATAGCACCCCGAATAAAGAATCCGACAGTATTGTTATCAGCAAATCACATACTCTTAAACGCTATAATTTCACCCTTCCGGACTTACAGGGCAAGCCTCAATCCTTTTCACAATGGAATGATAAGGTAGTGGTGCTTAATTTCTGGGCCACCTGGTGTCCACCCTGTCGCCGTGAAATACCCGATTTTGTAGACGTTTACCGGCAATATCAGGAACGAAACCTGGTTATTATTGGCGTAGGTACAGATAATCCCAAAAAAATCGCTGATTTTGTTAAACAGTTTAATATCCCCTACCCCATCCTTACGGGTGAAAGAAAAGCCATGCAGCTCTCCTATCAATACGGCAACCACACCGGTGCCCTGCCCTATACTATTGTGTTTGATAAAAAAGGGATTATTCGATACCGTGCAGGAGGTTTAATGTCACGGCAAAAACTACTGGCTCTGGTTAAACCGCTTTTATAATACTTATTATCTCCCCGCAAATAAAAGGGGTTGCCTGTAAAACCGTGGGTATTCCCTTAATTAAATTTTTCATTACTTCCTGATTTTGATGCTATTATGCTGCCATTTGCAGTGAACTCAGCCTGTTTTAACAATTCTTGTATTATTACTGGACAAATCGTATGTTCTATTGCACAATAATTGAAAATTTACTGATTTTTCGTTTTGTTTAATGCTAAATTATTAAATTCATCACTAAGACACAAGATAGCTTCAGAATTCAGCATGTTCGTAGCGAGAAACGGACAAAAAATCAACCTGCACTTATTGTGGTTAGCTTTTTGCTGCTTTGAAGCGTATTTTGAATCTGGTCTGTAATACGTTTTTTCGACTGACGTTTTTTGACTGACAGAGTCGAGTCATTATCCTTAATTATTAGCATTCAGGTTTTTTGAAATGGCTAAAATTTTAGTTTTAAATGGTCCAAACCTGAATTTATTAGGGGTTCGGGAACCTGCTCATTATGGCTGTAAGACACTGGATGAAATCAATGCCCTTTTAATGCAGCAGGCTCAGTCAGCAGGTCATGAGCTTGAATACCTGCAGAGCAATGCAGAATTTCAGCTTATTGATGCTATTCACAATGCTTTTCAAAATCAGACCGATTTTATTATTATCAACCCGGCAGCATTTACCCACACCAGTGTGGCACTAAGAGATGCGCTACTGGGCGTCAGCATACCATTTATTGAACTACACCTGTCCAATGTCTATAAAAGAGAGGCTTTTCGCCATCAATCTTTTTTTTCTGACATTGCCATTGGGGTGATCAGCGGCCTCGGGCCAAAAGGGTATGAACTGGCATTGCAATATGCTTTTGCACATATTGCAGAAACATCATAAACATAAATAGCAACAGAATATAATACGATGCACTGCAGATGATCGCAGTTACATTATAGACAACCAAGGTTTAAGTTATGGACATCCGTAAAATAAAAAAACTCATTGAACTGCTGGACGAATCCGGTGTTGCGGAAATTGAAATTCACGAAGGTGAAGAATCTGTAAGAATTTCTCGTCACAGCCCTGCTCCTGCCATGATAGCGGCTCCTGAAAATTATGCCATGATGCCGGCCGCTGCTCCGGCAGCACTGGCTCCTGCTGCAGAAGCTCCCGCTCCGGCAGCGGTAGAAGAAATACCCAGTGGGCATGAAGTAAAAGCCCCCATGGTGGGCACGTTCTATAGTGCACCATCTCCCGGCGCATCTGCATTTATTGAAGTCGGCCAGCACGTAAATAAAGGTGACACCATCTGTATTATTGAGGCCATGAAACTGCTTAATCAGATTGAAGCTGATGTCAGCGGTATAGTTAAGTCTATCTGTGTTGAAAATGGTGCTCCGCTGGAATACGGACAGACTATTTGCATCATTGAATAAGGGCTTTATTAACATTAACACCCAGCTCAGACTTATTAATCAGGCTGAAATATGGATAATGAATTATCCGCCTCTTTTATATAAATAACATAAATTATACACATGGAACCCTCAGATGTTTGAGAAGATAGTAATTGCCAATCGCGGAGAAATCGCACTACGCATACAACGTGCCTGCCGTGAATTAGGTATTAAAACCGTTGCGGTTCATTCAGAAGCTGACAGAAACCTCAAACACGTCATTCTGGCTGACGAATCGGTTTGTATCGGTCCTGCCCCCTCAATCGACAGTTATTTAAATATACCAGCTCTGATCAGTGCTGCAGAAGTCACCGATTCTCAGGCAATTCATCCCGGTTATGGTTTTCTGTCTGAAAATGCTGACTTTGCCGAACGGGTAGAACAAAGCGGCTTTGTTTTTATTGGCCCTCGTCCCGACTCTATTCGCACCATGGGTGATAAGGTCGAGGCTATTAAAGCCATGCTTAAAGCCGGGGTACCCACAGTACCCGGTTCAAATGGTGCCTTAGGTGATGATCCGGATGAAAATATGCGTATTGGTCAGGAAATCGGCTATCCGGTTATTGTTAAAGCATCTGGCGGCGGTGGTGGCCGGGGTATGCGAGTGGTGCGCTCTGAAGTCAGCCTGCTCAGTGCCATATCCTTAACCAAAACCGAAGCTGCGGCCGCATTTGGTAATGACGAAGTGTATATGGAAAAGTACCTGGAAACACCTCGCCATATCGAAATTCAAATCATTGCCGATGAGCATGGCAATGCGGTGCATCTGGGAGAACGAGACTGCTCCATGCAGCGACGTCACCAGAAGGTGGTAGAAGAAGCACCGGCACCTGGCATTACCGAAGAAGTTCGTAATCGTATTGGTTTACGTTGTGCCGAAGCCTGTCGTCAGATTGGCTATCGCGGTGCCGGAACTTTTGAGTTTTTATATGAAAATGGTGAATTTTATTTTATTGAAATGAATACCCGTCTGCAGGTTGAGCACCCGGTCACTGAGTTTATCACCGGTGTGGATCTGGTGCGTGAGCAATTACGGGTAGCTGCCGGCCTGCCGCTTAGTTTTACTCAAAACGATATTAAAATCACCGGCCATGCGATTGAATGCCGGATCAATGCTGAAGATTCCAGAACCTTTATGCCTTCTCCCGGTCCGATTGATACCTATCATGCACCCGGAGGCCCCGGAGTACGGGTCGATTCTCATATTTACAGCGGCTACAACGTTCCACCGTACTATGACTCCATGATTGGCAAGCTGATCACTTACGGCAACACCCGTGAGATTGCCATTGCGCGTATGAATACGGCATTAAGCGAAATGGTGATTCAGGGTATTAAAACCAATATCGAACTGCAGAAAGATATTATTTCTGATAATGCCTTTAAGGCCGGCGGCACTAATATCCACTATCTGGAAAAGAAACTGGGTCTGTAAACGGTTTGTTTGATGCTGTATAAGGAAGACTCTGATGCCCTGGCTACAACTCACTCTGGAAGCCACCCATAGTAACAGCGAGCAGCTATCTGAGCTGTTAACTCAGTCCGGGGCTGCCGCAGTTACCCTGCAGGATGCGCATGACAATCCCATCTTTGAACCGCCTCCCGGCAGTACTCCCTTATGGAAAGAACTATTACTGACCGGTTTATTTGAAGCCGATGCAGATATTGATGCGATATTGAAGTTTATCGAACTGAAATTCGGCTCATACCCTGTTCACACCCTGAATCCCCTGGAAGATAAAGACTGGATCCGTGAATGGATGGACAATTTCAAACCCATGTCATTTGGTGAGCGGATATGGATCTGTCCCAGCTGGCATCAACCGCCGCAGCCCAATGCAGTTAATATTATGCTGGATCCCGGTATGGCTTTTGGCACCGGCACACATCCCACCACATCACTATGTCTGAAATGGCTCGATAAAAACTACTCGACCCCGGTTGATGTTATTGATTTTGGCTGCGGTTCCGGCATTCTCGGCATAGCCGCTAATTTATTAGGCTCTGAACAGGTTTATGCAGTCGATCTGGATCCTCAGGCTTTGCTGGCTACTCAGAGCAATGCTGAAAAGAATCAGGTACTGGATAAAATTGCAGCCCTGTCGGTCAATGAGTTCAATAAAAAATACTCAGAATTACAATGCCCGTTATTATTAGCCAATATTCTTGCCGCCCCCCTGCTAGAACTCTCCGCCATGCTTGCCTCTCATGTATTGCCTGCGGGCAAAATTGTATTATCCGGGATTCTTGCTGAACAGGCCGACAAGGTGGCTGACAGCTACCGGAAATGGTTTAATATTGATGAAATTACTCAGGAAGACGACTGGATCCGTATAGTGGGTACTAAACAATCATCCTGAGAGCTCACTACAGGGAGCCGACTTTAAATTACATAAATAACAACTTAGTTAACAGCAATTCTCGCTGAATCCATCAGATTAAGCAAACCAAGACATCTCAGGGCAATAAAAAAGTAGTTTTCGCGCTAATTTTAAAAAAAGTCCAAAAAATTGCCAAATAAATTGAACTTT
>JALVAL010000092.1 GCA_027011205.1 Gammaproteobacteria bacterium | reverse complement strand
ATGGCTTCACCAGTTAAATAACGCAACCAACCCTGTTCTTCAAAGGTTTTTAAAACGTATTTTTTCCAGTGATCAAGCAAGGGCAAATGACAGGCTTCTTTGATGATTTCCCAGGTATCCGGCTGTTCTTCTTTATCACGATAAATTAACAGGGCCTTGTTGTTTAAACTGTCAGGCTTATCAGCTAATTTGTCGTAAATAAATACATGAGACAGGGAACCGAATATTTTGGACTGAGCACGACCATTAACTTTGGTCAGTTCCTCAATATCAGGAATATCAACATAAACCGTTTGATCAGTATCGAGGTTTTCAAGATGAATTTCTCTCAAACCTTGTTCTGATTTAGGCAGGGTCAATCGGGCAAAAAATTCCTGCAAGGCAGTATCTCTTCCCCAGACCGATAAAAAGATCAGTTTGGACTGATCCAGTAAAAACGCATCAACGTAGAGATCAGCGATCTCATCTATTTTATAAAGGTTCATAGCATCTCCTTAACATAATAAAAAAGGAATGCCTAAACCCATTTGTTGGGAATAAACATCCCAACTGGGTTAAAAAACAAGAAAAAACCAATGATGGCCAGACAGCATTTCATTTTCTCAAACTGTCTTTAAGGGCGCAGAATAACTCTGCAGTAAAAAAACGGGTTATGTAATAACCTTAAAATAATTAAGAATATTACATAACCAGACTTAACACAGGGTAAAAATAACCCCTTCTGATCCATTTTTTGGATCAGAAAAGGGTAGGGCAACAAATATTGATCAGGAGGCTGGAACCAGCTCCCAGTTGACTTCCAGAGTACAGATACGTTTTTCAATAAACTGTTTCAGTGTATCTTTATCGTTCTGTTCGGAAGAATGATTAAACAAAATAACTGCTTTATGCAGCTCTCGGCAGTTAGTGGAAATCTCTGCTTGGCTATCTGCCTGGCTAAAAGTATGTAAAGTATTCATGATCGGATCCTCTAATAATTAAATTAATGTTACAAAGTCCCCTAAACAGCCTTATAGCTTTATAAAAATACAAAGCTGCTTAGGTGGACCCTGCAACAGGATCCGTCTTTAAAAATTAAGTTTTAATATAAACCAGGGCAATTTGAGCAGCCACACCAAGAATGACCGTTCCGATCCAGAACCATTTTTGCCATTGCCAGTGTTTTTCCTGCTCAACCCGGTGTCTTATTTGTGAATAGAGATCCACTTTATTTAACTCCTCAATTTTTAAATCAGTAATATCATCAATATTTACAGATTTTGACATCTTGTTACATATCCTCCATTTTGATAATTAAAAGGGGATATGCAAATATCCATCAGGGATTTGTATATCCCCGTCGGGTTTCGTCCAGTTACGGACTTATTTATGTTAAATTACTTAAAATAGAGAGCAGCAACGCCCAGTATGGCAGTTATGACTATAGTTCCCAGCCAGTACCATTTCTGGTTTTCCATTGATCGCCGTTGAGCTTCCCAATGGTTTTCCTGCTCAACCCGATGTTTAATTTGTGAATAGAGATCCACTTTATTTAACTCCTCAATTTTTAAATCAGTAATATCATCAATATTTACAGATTTTGACATTTTATTGCATACTCCCAATTTTAGAATTAAAAAAGGGATGCAATCAACCGCCAGGATGATAAACATCCCGACGGAACAGGGTATTACACTACTTTGAGTGTAATTTTCCCCAATTTTTGTTTAATGGCTCGCTCAATGACTTGAGCGAGTTTATCTTTCTCTGGGTTACCCACAGAAAGATTGTTATAGCGTTTTACCGCTTCGTGCAGTTCTTGACTACTCATATTGCATCTCCTAAATAAAAAAGGGATGCAAGCTACCCCATCGGGATAAAAAGCATCCCAATGGGTTAGGTCCAAATTAATGGATATATTTAAAATAGGCTAAATAACTCAGCCACACAAGAGAAAAAGGCTGTAAAGCCTGCGGTTTGGTTTATAAAAACCTTCTCTCACAACCGCTAAAGGCGCAACTAAACTGAAGTTGCTACAGTAAAAATACTCAGGTTTAAGATACTTAAACCAAAATACTCTTACTTCTACTACTTATTGTTGATTAAAAAATAAGGTAAGCAGCCTGTTTGTTTTTGTTAAAATCAGCCAAACAGGCCGAGGTTAAATAAAAATTATAAATAAAAAACACCAGTACAGATAAAATTTGAATCAATACCTGGCTGTTAAATAAGCCACTCTCTACGACAAAAGAATTCTGTCACCTCATAACAGTTCATCCTCTGCTTGCGGATTGAATTAATTAATAGAGCTTCCGCAACTATAACCGGGCGTGGATTTACACATGACCACACAAAAGGATCTCAATAGGTCTGATTGAGCACAGTGGGAGTTATATAGGACATTTAAGGCAAGTGCCCTGACGAAATAAACTGTCTGAAAATCCGACAATTCATTCGGGCAGGGACACCTGATGTGATCATTGACAATAATATTTCGGCACCATGGGTACCGAAATATTAAAGTATTAAGATGAGACCGATTAAGCTGCCATTGGTTTCTGCCAGCTTTTTCGTTCATTGTTCCAGCGGTAACCCTGCTGTTTCAATGTCTCTTTTTTGGCCAGGAAATCCGGATCTTCTTTGGAAAGAAAAACCTCTGAAAATTTATCCTGGTCCTGAATCATAACCGACGAATTATCCATAACAGGGGGGGCAGACTGATCAACAGATTGATTATTCTGAATGTCACTCTGTTGTTCCTGTTTCTGTTCAACAGCGGATAAAGGTTGTGGCTTGTAAACCAGTTCATTGTTGATTTTAAGCCAGTTCAGCTTGATCAGACGACCTTTAAGCATCACGCCGGTCTGACCCTGTTTATTACCTGATTGATAGGTAAAAGGTTCGGGGTAAATATCCCCAATCTTGAACCCGACCAATACTTTGGTATCTTTATCCGTTTCATCCATACAATTTAGCAACACATTGAGGGCCTCTTCATTAACAATACGCACATCAAAATAAGTGTATAAAGTATTGTCAGTATTACCTCTTAGTGCTGCAATCGTGCAGGAATAAAATGATTGCCCCTGGTTTGGTTTAACCTGACGAAAGCGATTCAGGTATCCAATACCAGTGGTATGCAGATCAAAGTATTTAGTTTCAGTTTGAGTAGTCATGGTACATCTCCTAATGTAGTCATAAAAAAGGGATGCACACACAATTATCCACTGGGATAAAAGATGTTCATCCCAGGTGGGTTAAAAATAATTAGAATTTGTTGCTCAGTTAGTCAGAATGTTTATAAACATACCAGCCAACGACGGCTACAAACACAGTTAAAAGTATTAGCATAATAGTGATTTGTATTTCACTCATGCCTTACCTCCTCTTAATAAAGTTGCAATAACTATACAAGTCAGTGAGGCTTTATGTTTGTTATTTAAAGATATTTTAACGAACATTTTTAATGTTCATATTATCTCCTTGCAGTATAGCATGTGAACACACCGATAAAGGAGATCACTGCCCTGACGGGATGAACTCCCATCAAGGTAAAAGCATTAAGCCAGGGCTTAACAAAATGACAAAACGGATCAAACGGGCTAATGCCCGGTGTCTGATAATTGATCCACAAGACACATTTGCAACTACACTGAAGTTGCCACAGTAAAATACTATTCACTATTCACTGATAGTTAATACTCGACAGAAAGCACGGAATAATACATTACAGACAAATGCAAGAAAAATAAGATGAGAGACTGAGTCGTCGCAGTATAAAGAACGAATTTAACCAGATATATAAGACAAG
>JALVAL010000091.1 GCA_027011205.1 Gammaproteobacteria bacterium | reverse complement strand
GCAAGATTAGCCCCGGAAAATAGCGAGGTCAATTTTGGATATGCTGAATTATTATTATATAAGCAAGAATACGTTTCCGTGATAAAGTTGCTGACTAACCACTTTGAAAATAGCAAAAAAGATGAAAGTTCTCGTCTGGCCTATGTCGGCTATGCTTATATGGGACAGAATAAACTGGCGGATGCTAAAGAATTATTTAATAAATCCACTGCCTTGCAGGAAAATGTACTTTCCTACAATGGACTGGCAAAATTGGCAATACGAGAAAGAGCATTCAGCAAGGCGAATAAATTAGTAGAAAAATCGCTAAAAATTGATGCCAATAAAAGTGATACCTTAAAAATTAAAGCACAGCTGCTCAATTTACAGGGAATGCATCAAGATGCTTTGGCAATTTATAATCAACTTATAATCAAAAATAATAAAGATCTTTCTTTATTTTTAAGTCGTATAGCAACTTACATTGCTTTAAAGCAGCTTGATGAAGCTCAGAATGATCTTGATCTGGCTTTAAAACTGTCGCCAAATAGTATTCAGCTTCATTATCTTCAGGCTCAGATTGCAATTAAAAAAGGCGATTATGAGCTTGCACAAAATTCAGCACAGAAAGTTCTTAATTTCAAGGAGAGTCACTATCCTTCAGTTTTACTCTTAGGCTTAGCAAATTTTGGATTAAAAAATTACAATCAGGCTGATAAATATCTGACACAATATTTATCAGCAAATCCATCGGATATAAAAGTAGAAAATATTTTAGCCAATGTGTACCTGTCTCAGAAAAGGCCGGAACAGGCGATTCTTGTGCTTGAAAATATTTCAGAAAAAAAATATAAGCGTAACCCAGAAATCTTAATGACCTTAGGCAGTGCATATTTACAGGCTGGGGAGTATAAAAAAAGTGTGAATACACTAAAAAAAGCTGAAAAATTATCCCCGGGAAATAATGCCATTAAAAAGAGACTGATAACAGGCCAGCTTAAGACAGGGGATGTACAGCAGGCCATTATTGAACTTGAAGACTTATTAAAATCAGGTGCAATGAATATTCAATCGAAATATCTGTTGATTATTACTTATCTACAACAAAAACAGATAGAGAATGCCCGGCAAAAATTGAAAATCATGATGCAGGAAGATAAAAAAGATCCCGGACTTTATAATCTTCAGGCTGCCATTGAGCAATTTAGCAATAATAATGAAAAAGCTAAAGCCAGTTACCAAAAAGCTATCTCAATAAACGATAAATATATTCCTGCTTATATGGGGTTAGCACAACTGGCGTTGCAGGAAAATCATATTAATGAAGCAAAAAATTATTATAAAAAAATTATAGAGATCAAAAAAGACTATATTCGTGCTTATGTTGCATTAGCAGATATTGCAGAAAAACAAAACAATTCAGCTCAAGCTGAAGAAATTTTATTAACTGCAATGCAAAATATAAAACAGGTAACGGCTAAAGTAAAACTGGCAACTTTGGTTAGCAAGTTTTATATCCAACAGAAAAAAACAGAAAAAATTATGAACCTTGCCAGGGAATTAAGTCGACAATTTCCAGATGATACTTCGGTAATGTCATTTATGGTGGGTGCCCAGATTGCCAGTGGAGAAAGCAGGCAGGCACAGAAAACATTAAAAAGAATTATTATCAGACATCCTGCTGATATAAATCATAGAATGCTACTGGCTAATGTACTTGCTAAGGATAATCATAATTATGACGAAGTCATTAATTTGTATGATGAAATAACAAAAATTAATCCTGATGATTATAGAGGTCCTGCATTAAAAACAGCTTATTTGCTTAAGATGAAGCAATATGATCCAGCACTTAAAAGTGCGGCTCAATTAGTGCGTAATTTTCCTGAACAAGCTATTGGTCAGACATTAAAAGCTGAGATATATCTTGCAAAAAAACAATATAAGCAGGCTTTAAATGCCTATAAAAAGTCATATCAGTTAAAAGCAGAAAATAAAGTCCTTTTTTATATAGTAGATTTAATGAAAATTCTTAAACAGGGTGATGAAGGTATTGCTCTGTTACAATCTGAACTGGAAAAAAATATGAATAATGCCGGTATTCATCTTAAACTGGCCGGTATTTATCAACAGCAGAAAAAATTAGACAAGGCAGTATATCATTACAAAGAAGTACTTAAGCTTAAATCCCGTAATGTTCTGGCATTAAATAATCTGGCAGGTATATATATTGAACAGAACAATCCAGATGCCATTAAATTAGCGGAAAGAGCCTATGCTATAGCGCCGGACATTGCAGCAATACTGGATACCTATGGCTATGCCCAGGTTAAAATGGGTGAGACTAAATCAGGTGTTAAATTATTGGAAAAGGCGGTTGCCATACTGCCTGAATCTTATACAATTATATATCATCTTGCTGAAGCTTATGTAAAAAATGGCGATATAGAAAAAGCAAAAAACAGGCTCAAGCCTTTATTAAATGATGAAATTAAGTTTACAGGCAAGGAAAAAGCTAGAATACTGTATAACAAACTCTAGCAATTATTCACCAATGTCATATTTTATTCCCACATAGCCGTGTGGGAATGCATTCTCTTCTCCAGTAATCTCCCCAAAAAGGTTTTAACGCATTGTTACAGGCTTAAGTGGTTTCTAAAAGAATAAGATAAAACCAGCTTACCTGATGCTCAATTTAAAAAATTCATAGAGTTTTCTGCATGTCTCAAGAAAGATATTTAATGCCCCCCGGAATTAATAGAGCATCGTTTAACCTAGAAAAATCAGTTGAAGCGTAGCGAGAATGATCAGAGTGCTGGAGATACAAGATTTTACAGGTTATTCTGGCTTTATTCGTACCCCTGGGGCACTTCCTTCGGGGCATACCTACTTAGGGGTAACGGTGGCCGGAATAGTATAGCCACATCATCATTTACCGGACAACGTTACCCTACGGGTGAAGTCAAAATAATCTGAAAAAGCCTTTAGATTCAGTGCATAAGGCTGTTGCAGTCGGTGGCAACTGATTTTTTTAGGATAAAACAACGAATCATAGCCTGTTGCTGTAGTGTCAGTTTTTTTTACACTGTCAGAAATACTGTCTACAAAATGTTCGTATATAGATAACTGTTGTCTAAACTGATTTTAATGAGATGCTATAGGGCAAGGTATGACGGGATATGGGATTAATAATTATAGCTGTATATGTTTGAATATATTATGAATTATTCAAATTAAATAAAAAAAGCCAGACTTTATTAAAGCCTGGCTTTTACGTGAGTAAAATAACTAGATATTTATTTTATTTACGTTTTTTGGAAGCTGCAAAACCTAATAAACCTAAACCAAGCAGAGCTAAAGAACCAGGTTCTGGGATGCTGTTACCAGAAATATCAACAGTTCCGAATAATAAGCCAGTTGGATCGCCATTACCATCAACAATTGGTTGGAAGGAAGATGAGAAAACTAAATCAGCACCATTTACTTCCTGATCAGTGTTAAAATTACCAAAGGCTGCACCACCAACAACATCAAGCAGGGCATCACCATTACCTGTGTCACTGCCAGTTCCAATATTATCACCAGAACCAGTTAAACTCCCATTACCAACCAGACTCAGAAATGTAACTCCATTGCCTGGACCCGCACTCGCTAATGTACCGTCATAGGCAGTAAAACCAGCATCTCCCATATGATCAACGTACATGTCAACTGCCAGGTTGTTAAATTCGAAATCAGCGCTGGTTACACCTGTATTTGTAATGCTTACCAGATCCATGGTAAATACGAAAGTCAGTTCGCAGCCAGGACA
>JALVAL010000090.1 GCA_027011205.1 Gammaproteobacteria bacterium | reverse complement strand
CTTTAAGATTATCTTTATCCGGCAGATTATCTCCCCAGAGTAATTCCTCCAGCACTTCCTTTTTAACCACATTTGGAGATTCCAGCATTAATTTTTTTAATAATTTCATTGATGCAGGATTAAGATTAATAGTCTGCCCTGCTCGTGAAACAAGCATAGTATTAAGATTAAATTCCAGATCAGCAAGTTTAAGCAGGCTGGCCTTACTGCTTTTAATGGTTCTGCGCAGTATGGCCTCGATTCTGACCAGTAACTCACTTAAATCAAAAGGTTTTACCAGATAGTCATCAGCTCCGCTTTCAAAACCTTTAAGTTTATCTTCAATCTGATCTTTTGCGGTTAACATAATCACCGGTGTATCCAGATGGGCATTATTTCTCAAACTGTCACAGATGGTTAAACCATCAACCCCAGGCAGCATAATGTCCAGAATAATTAAATTATAAGTTTGTGAACTGATTAAATGAAGAGCCGTTAAACCATTATCCGCACAATCTACAACATAGCCTTTTATAGTTAAAAAATCATGCAGATTACTTAAAATATCTTTATTGTCTTCAACCACTAATAGTTTCATATATCGACCGATATTTTTATTATACCACTTAATTTTAACATCTTCTGTTTCAGAATAACTTTCTGAATAAGAAAAAAACCTTCTATGTCACAAAGTATAATCGGCGAAGAAAAAGAGATCCACCAATAAGTTAACTAGGTCGTTAGCTTACGATATATGTCAGAGATTTTTAAGGGTAGTTTACTGACATCTTCAATTAATACATAATTAGCGGCGCCATACATATACGGCAGATAACCCCCTGCCTCTCTGTCAATCGTTATACAATAAGGATGAATACCTTTTTGTCTGGCTTCAAATAAAGACTGACGGGTATCCTCGATGCCGTATTCTCCCCGGTACTGACCATCATAATCTTCCGGTTTACCATCGGATAAAGTAATTAACAATTTGGTTTTGGCTTCCACCTCTTCCAGCAAAGCACTTAAATGACGGATGGCAAAGCCCATTCGGGTATAGTCTTTGGCAGCAATGCCGCTGATCCGGGCTTTGACCTTATCATTATAATCTTCATCAAGATGTTTAATATGATAAATTTCACAGCGTTTGCGGGTGGTACCGGAAAAGCCGTAAATGGCATAACGATCACCCAGTAATTCCAGTGATTCACAAAGCAGTACCAGCGCTTCTCGTTCTGCCTGATTAATCCAGCCTTTGGTAGAACCACTCATATCCACCATAAACATAACCGCAATATTACGATCTTCTCTCTGCATACGGGTAAACACCCGTTCAGACATTTCCATACCGGTGCTTAATTCAGCATAACTTTCCACCAGCGCATCAATATCTATATCATCACCATCCACCTGACGTTTTAATAATTTCTCTTCCCCTTTTAAGGCTTCAAAATTACGTCTGAGTGATTTGACAACACCGGTATAACGGCTCAGGGTATCCTGCACAAAATTATCATACTGTCGGCTTACATTAATCTCTCTGACGACACACCAGTTCTTGCGATAATGCTGGCGCACATAATCCCATTCATCATAAAAATAAGCACCGTCCTCATGATAGATTCCGGACCATGGATCCTGTTTTTTACCATCCGGTTTATTATCCGCATCGTAGTTACCCGGCCCAGCAGCAACCAGATATTCTTCCGGTATTTCACCCAGATCCTGAATAATGCTACTCATAAGACTCACCGCATCATCGGGTGGAATAATAGGCTGACCATCCAGTTCCAGCTGAAAAGTCATCCCATCAGGAATATCCGGATCCACCATAACTTTTAGCTCAAAAACAGAGTCTTTATCAGCCTCTGTCTCTGCCAAAGAGACAGGCTGTTTTTTCTCCTCGGCAAGCTGTCCTAGCACTTCCCTAAAACGCTTTTTCTCAGATACTATTCTCTGCTGTTGAATTTGCAATACATTGGCTGGAAATAAATGTCCGTAAAAAGAAAATTCCTGATCGTCTATATCATTATAGTTTTCTTTAAGTAATCCAATAGTATTTTCAATACTGGAATCAGGCTGTTCCAGCTGGCAAAAAATATCCTGCCAGTTATCCTGTGATCTGAGCTCATTGATTTCCTGCAGAAAAATTTCTGCCTGACGATAAAAACCGGGTAATTCTTTTTTTATACACTGAATAAGACGAATGGTTTCCAGTGAATGAAAGATATGCAGCGCATGAACCGGGTCATCATATTCGTTAACAATATCATTAATATTATAGCGCCAGGTTCCAAACCAGTTCTGAGCCCATAAATAAATGGTCAACAGTTTATAATATAAAAAATTTTCTTCCCGTGAAGAATAATCCCCCATCAGATCGGGAAGAAAAATAGTTTCAGTATCAGTATATGCCTTATCACCCTGCTCTATTTTTAAAGCCCGGCCATTTAAACCGCAGACAAAAGCAGTTAATAGTTTTTTAATATCAACCAGTTCAACACCATGCTGTTTCTTATAATAATTGTCCGCAAACTCATTGGTATTATGCAGCACCTTTATTGAAAGCTGTAAACCACGCTCATCAAATGCCTGCATAGCCTCAACAATCCATTGCTCAATCGCCTGAAGATCATTTTCCAGTTTAACCACAACATCTGTAACATTAGCAGCAAACTGATAGGCCATTTCTGCATTGGTTAAGGCAATCACCTCAACCCAGTGCAAAGCAAATAGTTGTTCTTTAATATTTAAGGTGGCTATCTGGCGTGCCGGTTCAACTGCTGAACGACGAAAAGAAAGCACTGGGTCCAGATGTTTATCCAGTTGTTCTTCTACCTGTTCAGCATTTAGTTGCCCGGCATCAGGATGAGTATTTGATTCTGACCCTGGCACTGACTTTGGTAATGATTGTTCTAATGACTTCTCTAATGACTTCTCTAATGACATAGTATTAAAACAAAGTTCCGCTTAACTCATTAATAGCAGAAAGCATTTCTGGATCATCCGTTAATGCCTGAGCAATAGAACTTCGACAGGCTGCAACCGGATTGATACCATCCTCAATCAGATACGCCGCATGAACCAGTAACCGGGTACTGGCACCTTCATCCAGCCCACTGCCTTTTAAATTACGAGTCATATGGGCAAACTTGACCAGATTACGAGCCACATCCGCACTGATCCCGGTTTCATTTTCCAGAATCTTCTGTTCAGCCCCTGCCCCCGGATAATCAAATTCCAGTGCCACAAAACGCTGACGGGTACTCTGCTTTAAATCTTTTAAGATACTCTGATAACCGGGGTTAT
This sequence comes from Gammaproteobacteria bacterium, assembly GCA_027011205.1. Taxonomy (GTDB): domain Bacteria; phylum Pseudomonadota; class Gammaproteobacteria; order GRL18; family GRL18; genus JANELJ01. Next base: position 514 of record JALVAL010000090.1, on the reverse strand, counting down.
AGGACATGGCCAGACAAAATTCATCCTGAGCTTCCAGAACTACTCCACGCTTTTCCATTGGCAACACCCGACGATCATCCGCCAAAGGATGAATAACCACTGTAGTATCCTTTCTGGCTTCCACCACCTCATCCAGATAACAGATAGCCCCAGCTCTGACTGATTTTGCCAGTGGCCCATCTACCCAGACCGTCTCACCGCTCGTGATCAAATAACGCCCCACCAGATCCGAAGCGGTTAAATCATCATGACAGGACACCGTGATCAAAGGCCGCTTTAAACGCCAGGCCATATATTCCATAAAACGGGTCTTACCACAGCCTGTCGGCCCTTTTAGTAACACTGGCAATTTGTTCTTATATGCCGCCTCAAAAATCTCAATCTCATCCCCTACCGGTTCATAGTAGGGTTCATTATTGATAAAATATTCTTCGGGTAGTATTTCCTGACTTAATAAATCCATCAAAGATCCTGTTAATTTTTTATAGCTTTAAGTTAAAGACTGTATCAGTGC
>JALVAL010000089.1 GCA_027011205.1 Gammaproteobacteria bacterium | reverse complement strand
GTATATACATAAATGTCAAAATAACCTTATATTAAATTTGTAACCCCTAAATAAAATTAAAGAACTCTTATGTTAAAGTTTTTATACGATTTTTTACCCATAATTATCTTTTTTGCTACCTATAAATTTACCGGTAATGATATCTATGCAGCAACCACTGCTGCGATTATCGCAACGCTAATACATACGGCCATTCAATGGTTTATGCACAAAAAACTGGAAAACCAGCACATTATTAATCTGGTGGTTATTCTGCTCTTTGGCGGCATGACCTTATTATTCCATGACGATATGTTTATTAAATGGAAAGTCACTGTTATTAACTGGTTATTTGGTCTGGTTCTGCTGGGCAGTCAGTTTATTGGAGAAAAAAATATTATTCAGCGGCAGCTGGATCATGCTATTAGCTTACCCGATAAAATCTGGATTCGTTTAAATATGATGTGGGTGGTTTTTTTCCTGTTTTCCGGCCTGATAAATATCTATGTCGCTTTTTTCTACGGCCTTGATTTACCGGCGGAAGTTCGTCAGGAATTCTGGGTTGACTTTAAACTCTACGGTATGCTGGGTCTGACCTTTGCCTTTATGATTTTTCAGATTTTTTACCTGCAACGTCATATTATCCATGAACCCGTAGAAGATGAGGAAACCTCTTAATGCTGTATGCCATTATTGCCAGCGATATTGAAAACACTCTGGACAAACGTTTAGCAGCCCGCCCCGAACATCTGAAACGACTGGAAACATTAAAAAATGAAGGTCGACTGGTATTAGCGGGTCCGCATCCTGCTATTGACAGCAATGATCCGGGAGCAGCAGGATTTACCGGCTCTCTGGTGGTAGCACAATTTGAGGCCCTTGACGATGCCCGGAACTGGGCTGAATCTGACCCGTATATTAAAGCCGGTGTGTATGACCAGGTTATCGTAAAACCCTTTAAAAAAGTGCTACCCTGAAATTTAAAACCAAAACTATCTCAAGGAAAGAAATCAAATGAACTTTAGTTCTAACAACAAACTCCGTTTTATAAAAAAATCCGCTCTGACAGTCACTTTATCAGCACTGTTTTTAAGCGCTCCGTTAATGGCAGCCGATAACATCATTGCAGTAGTAAATGGTGATAATATTCCAGAAAGTCAGCTTGAAATCGCTGCGACTCAGAGCAAGGTGGATTATAAAAATATCACCCCGGAGCAGAAAAAATTATTGACCGAAGCACTGGTTAATCGTCAACTGGTATTACAGGAAGCCATTAAAGCCAATTTTGATAAAAAACCTGAAATTGCATCCCGGGTAAAAGCGCTGATTGACAGTTATATTGCCGCCAATTATCTGGCCACAGTGGCAGAGGGTTTTAAAGTCAGTGACGCTGAATTAAAAGCTTATTATGATAAAAATGTGCTGACAAACAATAGAAGAGAATTTAAGGCACGTCACATTCTGGTGAAAACGGAAGCGGAAGCAGAAGCGCTGCTCAAGCAGATTGAGGGCGGTGCAGATTTTTCCAAACTGGCTAAAGAAAAATCCACTGATACCGGTTCCGGCAGCAAGGGCGGTGATTTAGGCTGGTTCGGTGAAAATGATATGGTCGAACCTTTTGCTAAGGCCGTAGCAAAACTACACAAGGGTGAATTAGCAAAAAAACCCGTGCAGTCCCAGTTTGGCTGGCATGTGATTATTCTTGATGATCAGCGCACCACGCCACCTCCACCGTTTGAGAGTGTTAAGGAAGGTATTAAAAAAGTACTCATTAAGGAAAAACTGAATCGGTATCTGGATAATTTAAACGCCAAAGCCAAAGTCAGCTTAAAATAAGCCTCTTTCTTTACTCCCTTATGCCCTTTACCTGGAAAGGGAGCGTAAGGGGGGGAGTTTATACCTGTATCAGCCTGCCATCCGACAGTCTAAGCATTCGATCCATTTTAGCCGCCAGCTGCTCATCATGAGTGACCAGCACCAGAGCAATATTCATATCTTCATTTAACTGAATAAGCAGCTCATATACCTGCTGGGCTGTGTGGCTGTCCAGATTCCCGGTAGGCTCATCAGCCAGCAGGCATTTTGGCTCTGTCACCAGGGCACGGGCAATAGCGGCTCTTTGCCGCTCACCACCGGATAACTCTCCCGGTTTATGCTGTAAACGCTTTTCCAGCCCCACCCTGATTAGTAAATCACAGGCTTTAAGCCGGGCCTGTTCTACCGACTCGCCGCGAATGAGTAAAGGCATCGCCACATTTTCCAGAGCCGTAAATTCTGCCAGCAAATGATGAAACTGATACACAAAGCCTAATGTCTGATTTCGTAACTCACCCAGTTTTCTGGCATTGAGCTGACTAATATCCTGTTCATCAATAAACACCCTGCCCGACTTTATTTTGTCCAGCCCGCCCAGCATATACAGCAAAGTACTTTTACCAGAACCTGAAGCACCCACAATGGCCACTCGTTCACCCTTTTTTATCTGCAGATCCAGATCATAAAAAACCTCAACGCGGGTACCGGCGTCATCAAAATACTGAGTCAGCTTCCGGCATTCAATAATATTACTCATAACGTAACGCCTCCGCCGGCTGGGTTCTGGATGCTCTCCAGGCTGGATAAATAGTCGCCAGCACCGTCAGGCTAAAAGAAATAGTGGCGGTAGCAATAACATCAGACCACTTCATTTCCGAAGGTAATTCACTGATCAGATACACATCCGGAGCCAGAAACTTAATCCCCAGAAGATGTTCCAGGGCCGGCACCAGGGTATCTATATTTAACGCCGTTATAATACCGCTGGTCATCCCTAATAAGGTTCCTACCACACCAATCACCATACCCTGTGATACAAAAATCCGCATCACCATGGCGGGACTGGCTCCCAATGTGCGCAGTATGGCAATATCAGCCCGCTTGTCATTCACCACTATCACCAGCGTCGAAACTATATTAAAAGCAGCCACAGCAATGATCAGGGATAATATAATCATCATCATGGTTTTTTCTATCTTTATAGCCCGAAAAAGATTGGCATAATGCTGAGTCCAGTCAACAACCCGATGAAAGCCACTGATTTTCTGTGCTATTTCCCGACTGATTCTGGGAGCCTGATACAGGTCATCAAGTTTTAATCGAACCCCGGTCACCTTGCCTTTCATTTTGAACAGTGTCTGGGCATCCTGTAATCGAATAAGAGCCATATTGGAGTCGTATTGATTATGCCCCACTTCAAATATTCCCACTACGGTAAAACGCTTGATACGCGGCATAATTCCCGCTGGAGTAACATTGGCGGAAGGTGTCACCATAGTTACTTTTGAACCCACTACCGCAGCAATAGAGCGAGCCAGATAGCGTCCCAGAATAATGCCGTATTTCTGTTTTTTCAGGTCTTCATAACTACCCCGATACATATGTTCTGACACATTAGATACGGTTTTTTCTTCATCCGTATCAATACCTCTGACCAGCGCACCATTGACATTAGAAGCATTGGTCAACATGGCCTCTTTAACAATATAAGGTGCGGCACCCTCTACATGAGGCTGTTTTTCTATTAGCTTATCCACCGACTGCCAGTTATCCAGTGTGCCGTTTAGACCACTGATGGTCGCATGAGAAGCCACCCCAAGAATCCTGTCCCTTATTTCGGACTGAAAACCATTCATCACCGATAACACCGTGATTAAGGCCCAGACACCAATAGCAATGCCAATAAAGGAACTGAGAGTAATGAAGGAGATAAACTGATTACGCCGTTTTGCCCGGGTATATCGAAAACCGATAAAAAGTGACAGGGGTTTAAACATTAAATTAAAAATTCCAGCTTGTTATTTAAAATGATCCCAGTGGGAGTGGACGCGCCTTCAGCTTGCAGAAAAGTAACACCATAAGCCAGTACTTCAACACCTTTTTGCAGCACCTCTTTAAGTGTCCGGGCATACAGTGGATCAATTTCCTGTGCTGCCCGGACAAACAAAACATCTTCCCGTTGTACACAAAAGAAAATAATACCTCGATGCCCCTGCTGTACCATCCATTCCAGTTCACGCAGGTGTTTGCTGCCCCGGGCAGTTACCGCATCAGGAAATGCAGCCACCCCCGGTTCATAGCAGGCCGTGACATTTTTTACTTCAAGATAACATTTCTGGCCATCACTTTGAGTCAGCAGCAGATCAATACGACTTTTTTCCTGCCCATATGGTACTTCAGTCTGGATGGTTTCGAAATGTTTAAATTCACTGATAATACCTTTTTCAATGGCCTCTTTTACCAGATGATTAGCCAGATGAGTATTAATACCTATTTTTTCACCATCTTCCTGTGAAGCAATTTCCCAGCTGAACAGGTATTTACGTTTGGAATTATGACTATTGCTGATCCAGACTGTGGTTCCGGGGATCGCACAACCCGTCATTGCACCGGTATTAGCAGTATGAACAGTAATAATCTGACCATCATCAAGCTCCACATCAGCCAGAAAACGCTTATAGCGCTTGATTAACCGGGCCTCTGTAAGAGATTTACTATAGTTCATCCCTTTAAAAACGTATCCAGACGCTCTACCGCCTGCTCCAGAACCGGGATATCCCGGGTATATGCAAAGCGGACAAAGCGTTCAGGATGATTCTGCCCAAAGTCAATACCGGGTGTAATAGCGACCCCGCTCTGATGCAATAATTGCTGTACAAAACTCATACTGTTTTCTGTCAGCTCGCTGCAGTCACAATAAAAATAAAAAGCACCCTGTGGCTTAACCGGGAGCTTAAAACCCAGAAACTGCAGTTCAGGATAAAGAAAATCTCTGCGTTTTTGAAAAATTCTTCGACGCTGCTCCAGAATCTCAAAAGTTTGTGGCTCAAAGGCTGCCAGTGCTGCCCGTTGAGCCGTAGTAGGTGCCGCCAGAAACAGATTTTGTGCCAGATAATCGCAGGCCTGTAATAAATGCTCAGGCACAATACACCAGCCCAGTCGCCAGCCGGTCATCTGAAAATATTTTGAAAAACTATTAATAATGATCAGATGCTCATGGGACGAGTTATTATTTTGAACAATCTGCAAGGCAGTTGAGGCTTCAATATCGTACACCAGTCCCTGATAAATCTCATCAACAATCAGATAAGCACCTCTAACATTGACCAGCTCAATAATTTTAGCCATTTCTTCAGCATTGACCAGAGTCCCGGTAGGGTTGGCCGGGGACGCTATTAACACCGCTTTGGTATTGCTTTGCCAGTTCTGCTCAATAATTTCAGCCGTCAGCTGGTATGCCGTATGCTCATCCACTGCGATGGCCTGAATCTGGCCATCAGCAAAACGGACAAAATTCTGATTACAGGGATAACCGGGATCGGCCAGCATCACCGAATCCTCAGCACCAATTAAGGCACCGATAATTAATAATAAAGCACCCGAAGCACCTGGTGTTATAACCACTCTGGAGACAGGAACCGTCACCTGAAAACGCTGTTGATAATCCTCTGCAATCGCCTCTCTTAATGTCATTAAACCCAGACTGGGGGTATAGTGAATATCCCCCTGCTGTAGAGCAGCTATTCCGGCATCAATAATTGGCTGTGGCGTATTAAAATCCGGTTCACCTACTTCCAGATGAATAATATCCCTGCCCTGCTGTTGCAGTTTTCGTGCTTCACCCAGTAAGGCCATTACATGAAAAGGCTGGATGTTTTTCATCCGTGGAGCAAGCGACTTAAAACGGGCGCTCTGGCTCATCTATGAAAAATCTTATGCGCGGTATCAAGACTAAAGAATGGCGCATCACATTCTCCGGCTATAAGCTGCATAGGCTGCTGTGGCTCACCAAAATCACTAAGCACCAGATCAGCATCACTAAAATCATGATCAGCGGTATATTCGTTAATAGTAATAACTGTCTTTAAACCAGCCCCTTTAGAGGACAAAAGACCATTGTGGGAATCTTCAAAAACCAGACATTGTTCTGCACAAAGATGCATTTTTTCCATCGCCCAGATATATATATCCGGTGCAGGCTTTTTGGCCGGCACCACATCTCCGGCAGCAATGACTTCAAACCAGTCAACAGCATCTGCCCCCAGAGTATGGCTTAATAAAGAGGTGACATTAGCCGGAGTGGTAGTGGTCGCAATTGCCAGGCGCATGCCAGCATCGCGGGCTTCATTAAGCAGGCGCACAACACCGGTACGCAAGGGTACTGCGCCCTGCTCCATCAGCTGCACATAATAACGGGTTTTGGCAGCATGTAAATCAGCCACAAACTCATCCAGAGTTTTACTGGCGGCAGTCGGGATTTCAAATTCTTGCCCCCGTTCATTTTTATAAAAATCGCTCAGATAAAACTTAATACGTTCTTTGCCTCCAGTTACGGCAAGAAGTCTGCCATACAGTTCAACACTCCATTTCCAGTCCAGTCCTGCCGCTTCAAAGGCCATATTAAAGGCCACTAAATGACCGTCTTTCTCAGTATTGGCTAAAGTACCGTCCACATCAAATATCAGGGCTTCTAATTTACTCATTCTTATATTGTCTCCAAAAATTATTATTGTAGTGACCTGGCGCTATGTTAAAAACACCGGAACTGCTGGAATTTTGTATCAGGGAATTGTAACAGGCATAAAAACGGTAATAAAACCTATTTTCATTCTAAAATTAAATTAATAAACAAAAAATTTAACCAAGTGCGAAAAAAAACAGATTAAAACTGGAAAAAAACACGATTCTATTGCCTTAGTCTGGATATTTTGTTATATATTCACATCTTTTTAAAAATAGGCTGGAGTTGAATAAATGCCAACAAAGAAAAGCACCATTTCAGGAAGTGCTATGGACTCTTTTGAACCCTATAAGGAGAAAAAGGGCGAAGAATACATGAATGAAGACCAGCAGGAACATTTTAGAAATATATTGCTGGCCTGGAAAAAAGAGTTAATGGAAGAAGTCGACAAGACGGTTACGCATATGAAAGACGATGCGACCAACTTCCCTGATCCCAGTGACCGAGCCTCCCAGGAAGAAGAATTTGCTCTGGAACTGAGAACTCGTGACCGTGAACGCAAACTGATCAAAAAAATTGATGAGTCAATAAAAACCATTGAAACCGGTGATTACGGTTTTTGCGAAACCTGTGGTGTAGAAATCGGTATTCGCCGCCTGGAAGCCCGCCCTACTGCCACACAGTGTATTGACTGTAAAGAGCTTGATGAACTGAAAGAAAAAAAGGGCTGAAGATTGCAAATCTAATCCAGCCGAGCTGGATTAGTCTTCTCTGGCTCTATCAGACTAACACCCAACACCTCTTCGTTCGATGCTGATATCCATTTGTTTACTTCGCCTGTCTTCCTGAATTATTAATTTATTTTGTTCTGCAAAAGACATCAGAAACTCATACGATTCTGGCGATTTAGTGGCCAGATCAGAATCCACAATCAGGCAGTTAACTCCGTTAATAATACAGGGCTGGGCACTATTACAATATTTAAGTCGTTGATCTTCACCAAAACTGGCTAATGTTGTTGCCAGCCGTTCACACCAGTCGCTGGGTCTAAATTTATTGCCATCTTCCTTAATACCTTCTATGATAATTTTTTCTGATCCGGCAGTCATATTTCCCCCTCAGGGTTATAAATTTTTATTTAATATTTTTTGTAATGACCCAGAATATAAAAAGCGTATAAAAATAAAATTTGCTGAAATTGTTACATCTCTTTTTCTGAATGTTTTTTATACAATATAGACGCTCATATTGAAAAAAACCAATAACATGCATACCAATCAGACTTTAAAATCCTATCGTGGACGTTTTGCTCCGTCACCATCCGGCGAACTGCATTTTGGTTCTCTTCTGGCGGCTATGGCCAGTTATGCCGATGCCCGTGCTCATCAGGGGCAATGGCTGCTACGTATTGATGATATTGATCAGGTCCGGGTGGTGCCCGATTCTGAGCAGCATATTATTAACAGTCTTGAACAGGCCGGCTTTGAGTGGGATGAACCGGTTTACTATCAAAGTCAGCATATAGCAGACTATCAACAGGCACTGGGAAATTTAACAGCAGGCGGATTAATCTATCCCTGCTATTGTTCCCGTAAACAAATTAAAGCGCTTGCCCGTGATAATATATATCCGGGTATCTGCCGGGAAACAGCGATACCTGATGAGTCAGCTGATGAGTATGCACTACGCATAAGAGTTCCGGAACAAAACCTGAGTTTTAATGATTTAATACAGGGTCATTACTGCCAGCAGCTTGATAAAGAGGTGGGCGATTTTATTATTTTCAGGCGCGATAAGGTGTTCACCTATCAACTGGCTATTGTAGTGGATGAATACCTGGCCGGTATCAGTCATGTTATTCGCGGTCACGATTTAATAAGCTCCACTCCCCGTCAGATGTTTCTGCAGCAGCAACTGGGCTTTGCAACGCCCCGATACGGACATATTCCTCTGGCTGTGACTCCGGATAATCTTAAACTGAGTAAACTCAGTCATGCTAAAAAAGTAACTACTGATTTAACAACCCTGGTTCTGGCTGCCCGCATATTAGGTCAGGCAGTATTAAAAGCCGAGGATTATCAACATCAGCAGGACTTCTGGAAACATCTTTTTCAAATTTGGCAATTAAAGCAGGTACCAAAGATGGAAAAAATTGAAATTATGTATTAATCTAACAGTTTTATAATTTGAAACCTTCGGAGAAACCAGTGTCAGAAGCAGCGCTACAGACCTCACATCCTTTTATGGAAAAATATCAGGGGCGTCTGGTTGGCATTTTACGCTGGGAACAGCTGGATGAATTCTGGCAGGTTCTGCAATCTGGTAAAACCGATGGCTGGTATATCTACCACATTGGTGAACAACCGCCATTAACCCCCTGTTCATCAGCTCAATTCCAGCATTTTATTGATGAAATAGACAAGCTTCTACGCCGTGATCACGATGAAAGCTATTGCGGCATAGTCTATGTTGATGATAAAACCAAACCAGACTATGTTAAAATTTATGACCCTAATAATCTGGGCCACGTTTGCGGTTCCAATGGCTCACCACCACCTCTGCCCGGCTGGATAATCAGCAGGGTCCAACCCCTTGACCTGGAAGTAGCTATGCAACCTCCGGGTAACCGGCGCCGCTGGTGGCAAAAGATTTTTGGTTAAATTTTCGGGATAATAACCAGGGGCTTTTGATCTTTCAGATGTTGAACTGATTTTGAGACAATTTGAGTCCTGATAAAGCATTTTTTACGTATCAATGCAATTCCATTGGTACGTAAAAAATAACGCAGTCAGGGAAAAAATTGGCCAAAATCAGGTAATAGATGAAAGATCAACAGCCCCTAATAACTCACTTCTTTTAAAGGAAAGTATAAAATGGCAGAAGATAAGATCTATCCGATTCCACCCGCTGTGGCAGAAAATGCATATATTAATGAAGAAAAATATAATTCTATGTATCAGCAGTCCATAGATGATCCGGATACTTTCTGGGGGAATATGGCCAGTGAATTTCTGAGTTTTGACCAGCAGTGGGATACGGTCAGCAACTGCCTGTTCAGCGCTGACGAGGTAAACATCAAATGGTTTGAAGGGGCAAAATTAAATGTCACCTATAATTGTATAGACCGTCATCTGCCCGAACGAGCTAATCAGACCGCCATCATCTGGGAAAGCGATGACCCGGACAAATCAGAAAATATTACTTATCAGCAATTATCCGATGCTGTTAACCGCTTTGCTAATATTTTAAAACAACGTGGTGTTAAAAAAGGCGATCGGGTGTGTATTTATATGCCGATGATCCCTGAAGCCGCTTATGCCATGCTGGCCTGTGCCCGTATTGGTGCAATACACTCAGTAGTATTTGGTGGTTTTTCTCCGGAAGCACTGAAAGATCGTATTCTGGATTCGGACTGTCAAATCGTCATTACCGCAAATGAAGGGGTCCGGGGCGGAAAGAATGTGCCCTTAAAAGCCAATGTGGATAAAGCCGTCAGCCATTGTCCCAATGTTCATACCGTGCTGGTTGTCCAGCATACCCAGGGCAGTATTGACTGGAATAATAAACACGATATCTGGTATCACGAAATAGCTGAAACAGTGGACAGCCATTGTGAACCAGAAATAATGGATGCTGAAGATCCATTGTTTATTCTTTATACCTCCGGTTCAACCGGTAAACCCAAAGGGGTTCAGCACACGACTGCAGGCTATTTGCTGTATACAGCCGTCACGCATAAATACACCTTTGACTATAAGGAAGGTGATATTTACTGGTGTACGGCCGATGTCGGCTGGATCACCGGTCATAGTTATATTTTATACGGACCTCTGGCCAATGGTGCTACGACTTTGATGTTTGAAGGTATCCCAAGCTACCCTGATGCCTCGCGTTTCTGGCAGGTGGTGGATAAGCATCAGGTGAATATCTTCTATACCGCACCGACCGCTATTCGTGCTCTGATGAGTGAAGGGAATGACCCCGTTAAGAAAACCTCCCGTCAAAGTCTGCGCTTATTAGGCTCAGTGGGCGAACCTATTAATCCTGAAGCCTGGGAATGGTATTACAATGTGGTGGGTGAGCAGCGCTGTCCGATCGTCGATACCTGGTGGCAGACAGAAACCGGTGGTTTTATGATCACCCCGCTGCCCGGTGCCACAGCCCTGAAACCCGGCTCAGCCTCCAAACCATTCTTTGGAGTTAAACCCAATCTGATGGATCCCGATGGTCATATTATGGAAGGTGAAGCCAGCGGTGCCCTGGTTATCAGTGCCAGCTGGCCGGGACAGATGCGTACTATTTATGGTGATCATGAACGCTTTATAGATACCTATTTTAAAACCTACCCCGGGCATTATTTTACCAGTGACGGCTGTCGCCGTGATGCCGATGGCTATTACTGGATCACCGGTCGGGTTGATGACGTGCTGAATGTGTCCGGCCACCGTCTGGGTACCGCAGAAATTGAAAGCGCGCTGGTTCTGCATAATGATGTAGCAGAAGCTGCTGTGGTCGGTTTCCCGCATGATATCAAGGGTCAGGGTATTTATGCCTATGTTACTCTGGTTAAAGGTGTTGAAGCTACCGATGCACTGAAAACCGATCTGGTCAAACAGGTACGTAAAGAAATCGGCCCTATTGCCACACTCGATTTCATTCAATGGGCACCGGGCCTGCCCAAAACCCGTTCCGGCAAAATCATGCGCCGGATTCTACGCAAAATTGCTGGCAATGAGCTGGATAATATGGGCGACACTTCGACTCTGGCTGATCCAGGCGTTGTAGAAGAACTGATTCAAAACCGGGAGAATTCATAAAATCCAGTTTTGCAGTCCTGCCTTAATGCACTCATTACAGATTATCTGTAATGAGTGCATTAATTCTTTTTAAACATCTCCATATCAGCATGCAATTTCCATATATGGCTAACTATCAGTGATTAACATGAGAACCAAGCAACCCGGAATTTCCACAAATTTTTCTGGATATGGTGGATTTATGAACACCTGTAATATTCCCTAAATACAAGCTAAAGTTTTATAATAGCTGGACGCTAAATGAATACAGGATTAAATATCATATTAAACGAGGAACTGACATTGGATATTTCCGGAGTACAAACTTCAGCCATTGCAGGCAATGTTGGGCAAAATGATCCAGTCGGCATCCGTGTACTAAAAAAAGCCATGGATATTCAGGAACAGACGGCCATGCAGTTAATTCAGTCTATTCCTGAGCTGCCCGCTAATCTGGGACAGAATATCAATGTTAAAGTCTAAAATCTGAACAACTACAGTTAAGGTTTGAGTTTTTTATACTAAGCCACTTCCGATCTGACGGGGGCCTGTTTATCCTAGAAAAAGCTGTTATTAAAGAGTCTATCAGTAATGATTATAATATGAAGTTTATCGTTACCCATCCCTGGCTTGGTTTTTTTTATTTAGGAATACCTTGGAAGAACTTCGGGGAATGATCGCTTACGTTCAAGAACCCCTACAAAAATATTATTTTTATTATTAAATTGTGAATATCCATTATTACTGCTTACAGCCACAGCCATCAATTTTTTCAGCAGTAACGGTTTCACCAACCATCTCATTACCAGCATCTGCACTTACACTATGATATTTTGGATCATAGTTCACTACATCTTTTGGGGAAGGCTTATCTTTTGTTGGATTGCCAAACGTTGGGCCTGAATCTATTCCACAGTTTCCTTTAAATACTCTATTCCTATATTTGTATTTTATTTCATAACCGACTCTGCATATATTTGCAAAAGAGCCCGTATCCATTGGAAAATTACCCGCATGCTTAATCCAGCCCGCCCATTTTGTTGCTTTTGGATCCTGATCTTCAATTTCCAAACATTTACAACCTTTCCCACAATCAGTTGGGGTATCTGGGTATTTATCTGAAAGATAAGACTTCACATGAGCATCCGCTCTATTATTTATTTCCTCTTTAGTCCATAAATCACAATCTTCACCTGCAGATACTGGTTTCGCCGTATAAACCCATTCAGTTTCATACCTGGTAATACTACAAAAAATATCAGTACATGACATATCTATTCTCCTTCCTGTTAAATAAACGTTTAATTTTAGCCAAATGTGGTGCTGACTGATTCCGTGGGCTTTTCTAGTAAGGGG
>JALVAL010000088.1 GCA_027011205.1 Gammaproteobacteria bacterium | reverse complement strand
TCAGCCTGTACCGTAGAGGCATTATAACAGGATCATTACCCTTGTAGAAATACCTTGGGGGTTTGGGGGCAAAGCCCCCATAAAGATAATTTCAATAAAATGCGACAGGTTGGTTGACATCTAGCGGAAGAGGGGATGACATAATTGCTTCCAGTGATATCTGAATGTTCTTTTAGCTTGGCAAATATACTGATCATTAGCTCTGTTAGGTGAACCTTATGCTGAATGCCTGTCTTTGTTTTATGCTTTGGGATTGTCCACAATAGATTTTCTATATTAATTTCATCCCACTCTGCTAGTCTGAGTTCACCAGAACGTACACCAGTTAATAATAAGATCTTGGTGGCATTTATGATCATAAAACTGATTTTATGAGCGTCACTATCAAGAAACTTCAATATTTCTTTGATTTCATCCATTGATAGCACTCGGTCTCTGGGAGTCTCAACACCGCCAATGACTTTAGACTTAATATCTCTTAATGGATTGTCTTTGATGATACCTTTACTAATCCCGTAGTTAAACATTTGCTTCATGACAGATAGGGTTTTATTTGCATGGCTCATAGCACCGCGTTCTACAATGGTTTCTAATGAGAGCACCAGTGTTCTTGTTTTGATCTTGGCTAACTTTTGAGTGCCAAGAGGTCTGATTATTTCAGTATCAATGATCTGTTTGACATGTAGGGGCTGCTTTCGGTGCACTTTGATGTAATTTGTATAGAAATCATTAGCCAATTCTTTAATTGTCTTTATAGAGCTATCTTCTTCAATTTTTGATTCAAGCAGGTCAATACCTTCTTTGTGGGCTGATCTGGCTTCACCCTGAAGAGTTCTGGCCTTGCTCAGACTAATTGATGGATAATTTCCAAGGCTCATAGTTCTGGTGCGTTTATCAATGGTGTATCGATAAAGCCAGGTCTTCAGCCCTGTTGGTGCTATTCTGAGGCGTAGTCCGGAATCAACGGGGATATCATATCGTTTAGTTTTTGGTTTTAATGACTTGAGATATGAGTCAGTAATGTGTTTTGCCATAATTTACCTTAGTAATTGTAACCAGAATTGTAACCAGATGGCTGGTTACAATTCTGGTTACAATTTGAGTGGTATATAATGATACCAGATAAGATGTTATGATAACATAAAATGCTTGAAAGCTATGCAGAGCAACAATTGTGAATTCTTGTGGATGCTTATGAAATAATAAGTAGTAATCTAGATATGGTGGGGGTCGGTAGTTCGAATCTACTCGCGCCTACCAATTACTTGTTGATTTTAGACTTGTTTTTGGTAGCAGTCCTTTGTTAAATATCCTCTTGAATTTCTGAGTTGCCAGTGGTCATTTTTTCGAACTTATCGTAACATCTGAAAGATAATCAGCCCCTGGCTAGTGTCCATTTTCAACGACTTACCGTCGTCAAAAATGAGCGGCACGTCCCTGTACCGCAAGTGTGCATCAATAAATAGATGCACACTAGTTAAACCAGTTAACAGGTTTTTCAGTTTCAAACATCTGATGCTTAAACCAGCTAAGCGCCTTACCTTGATGGCGAGACCGCCAGGCATAATAAACCATATGCTGAGTACTGATACCGTCTTCTGTTGATTTCACTAAAAGATCACCTGCTGCAATATCGTCTTCAATTAAATATCGCGGTAAATGACCAACGCCTAACCCCCTTTTTTGTGCATCGGCTTTTTGATACAAATCTGCTACAGTAAGTACTTGTTGTCCGGGCAATAAAGCGACAGTTCTTGGTGCAAGCCCGCGTGAGCTGTCGGCTGCTGCAACGGCTCGATATTTTCGTATCATGTCATTGGTTAACGGTTCTGTCTCTTTGGCCAATGGATGATGCGGTGAGACAACGAAAACAAATTCCACTTCACCTAATGGGTGCAATGCATAACCGCCTCCCGCTGGACCATCTCCCGGCGCACCGATCACCAGATCTGCTCGCCCTGATACCAGGGCATCCCAGGTTCCACCCAAAACTTCTGTTGACAAACGCAAGCGGGTGTCGGGTGCAATTTTATAAAATGCTTCACATATATCCAGTACTTTTGTATAAGGAATTAAATCGCCAACAACGATACGCAACTCGGCTTCCCAGCCGGTGGCTACCCGCTTGATATTGCGTTCGATTCTATTTGCCAGGACGAGCAGATCCCTGCCTTCGTGCAGCAGGGCTTCGCCTGCAGAAGTCAAATGGGCACGATGGCCGCATCGGTCAAAAAGTGTCACTTCCAGATTATCTTCCAGTTTTTGTATGGCATAGGTAATTGATGAGGGGACGCGATGCAATTCTTTGGCAGCCGCCGCAAAACTGCCGCATCGTACGATACTATCGAGGACGATAAGGGCGTCCAGATTAATTCCTGTCTTCATGTTCGATTTTTTTGCATAAGATTATGTATTTTTTTCACTATCAATTTAATAAATCCAGCTATATCATAGATTAAATCATTCAAAAATACGAATTAATAAGAGGTGTTTATGTATTTTGTTGCCATAAAAGCAAAGCAGAATATGGCCGTTTTCAAGTTTATTATCCACCATATTTTTGCTAACGTAAATTGAGGTGAATCATATGCAACTGCGTAACAACTCATACCGCTACGGACTGCTTTCGATCCTCCTGCACTGGAGCATGGCCATACTTATTGTTCCGCTGTTTTTCCTTGGCAAATATATGGTCGATCTGGACTATTACGACCCCTGGTATAAGGATGCACCCGATTTACACCGCAGTTTTGGCATCATTGTCGCAATAATATTAATCCTCCGGTTATGCTGGCGGCTGGGAAATATTCGTCCTGCCATTATCGGTAAACCATGGGAGCAACACATTGCACGATGGGTACACCGGTTTTTCTATGCATTGATTTTTGCGGTTGTTATCAGCGGCTACCTCATCACCACCGCCGATGGTCAGGCTATTAGCCTATTTAACTGGTTTGAAATTCCAGCAAGTTTACAAGGGTTTGAGAACCAGGAGGATATTGCCGGCGAATTTCACAAATGGTTAACGTATATCCTGATTTTGCTTGTCGGTTTACACACACTGGCAGCATTAAAACATCACTTTATCAACCACGATAGCACTCTGTCTCGTATGCTGGGGTTCAGCGACCCGAAACAGATGGAACAAGGTATCGATCAAGCAACAACTTACAATCATCATAACTCAAAGGAGTAATTATCATGGCCAAAAAAATACTAATAGCACTCACGTTTATGCTCACACTTGGCAGTTTCAATGCACTGGCTGCAGAACATTACAGCATCGATACGAAAGGCATGCACGCTTTTGTAACCTTCAAAATTAAACACCTGGGTTTCAGCTGGCTAGAAGGCCGCTTTAATCATTTCTCCGGTGAGTTCGATTTTGACGAGAGCCAGCCCACTAACAACAGGGTAAAATTTGAACTGGATGTCAGCAGCCTCGACAGCAACCATGCGGAACGTGATAAACATCTGCGCAGTGAACGTTTTTTTGACGTTAGGAAATTTCCCAAAGCCACATTTGTCAGTACCCAATGGATAGACAAGGGTCATGGTAAGGCCATCCTTAAAGGCAAGTTCACCTTGCGCGGTGTTAGTAAAAATATCAACATAGATGTATCACAGGTTGGCGCAGGAAAAGACCCCTGGGGTGGTTACCGTCGTGGCTTTGAAGGCAACACCACACTGCACCTTTCTGATTACAATATGAAAGAAGCCAAAATACTCGGTCCGGTTGCAGAAAATGTTCAAATCTGGTTATCTATTGAAGGTATACGAAAATAAAACTTTATTACAGCTCGGGTGTGCCGCCACATGGTGCAAGAG
>JALVAL010000087.1 GCA_027011205.1 Gammaproteobacteria bacterium | reverse complement strand
GTTGATGAACGTACCAATCTGGCAGGAACTAATCGGCTGGAAGTACTATTATTCAGTCTTGGTAAGGACGATACCACGGAGCGGCAGGAGGTCTATGGTATTAATGTTTTTAAAGTTCGTGAAGTCATGCAGGTGCCTGATATAACCCATGCCCCGGATATGCCTGATTCTGTCGAAGGGATGACCAGTCTGCGTGGTACCATGGTGCCAGTGGTTAATTTACCTAAATTTTGCGGCCTGAACATTTCCGATGAACCGCAAATTCTAATTGTCACCGAGTATAATAAACATATGCAGGGCTTTTTAGTGCATTCGGTAGAAAACATTCTGCGCCTGCAGTGGAATGATATCAAAGTTCCACCGCCAATGATGTCGGATCGTCTGGGCGGACTGGTGACGGCTGTTACCGAGTTACAGGACGGTCGAATTGCCATGATCATGGATGTCGAAAAAGTACTGGCTGAAACGGCTCATTTTGCCCAGGAAGAAAGTTATTTTGAAGAAGTCAGTTCTCTGGATGATCAGGGTTATACTATTCTGTTTGCCGATGATTCATCCGTAGCCCGCTCCCAGATTGAACGTACTCTGGATCATATGGGAGTTGCTCATGTCAGTGCTATAAACGGTGCTGAAGCATGGAACAAATTGAAAGAAATTGCTTCACGGGCTGAAACTACTGGCTTGCCGGTCTCTGATTATATTCAGGCTATTCTGACCGATGTTGAAATGCCGGAAATGGATGGCTATGTCCTTACCAAACACATTAAAAATGATCCCCGCTTTGCCGGTATACCGGTTATTATGCACTCATCTTTATCAGCAGAAGCTAATATGTCCCTGGGCAAAGGCGTTGGTGCTGATGCCTATGTAGCCAAATTTGAACCCAGAGAATTATCCAATAAACTGGCAGATATCCTCAAAGGCGATGCCCCGCCGGCTCTGGAAGATTCCGGTTCCTGATCCCGCTTCTGAAACTGGCTAACATTAAGTGATACAGTTTTAGCTTTAGAGTCTCATAGCTATTCCACAACCCAAAGCTATACCCCTTTTCAGACTTTACCTTTACCCTGTAAAACGGTATGTTATAAATTTTATGCTTTCCTGAATTTTTTTGGGGAGACGGGAAAAGGGACTCTTTTTGCTAACAGCTATCACAAAAAAACAGCATTGTATTTATATACTGCCGGCAGTTTTATTCCTGATAGGTTTTGCTTTCCTGTTATCGGCTATGCCCGCCCATTGCGCACAAAAAAAACAGACCTTTACTATTGGTATACTTTCCTTACATCCCGGCCATCAACATCAGTTACAGGATTCTCCCTGGCAATTAACACTGGATCGACTGAACCAGCATCCCGATTTTCGTTTTACGGCCATTCTTTTATCACCCGATAATATAACTGAAGCGCTGGAGAATGACACCCTGGATTTTATTATCAGTGATGCCTTTACCTATCTGATTCTGGAAAAGAAACACGATGTATTACGCTTTCTCACCCGCACAGAAAAATTTGATAATGAATACATCAGTTCAGAAGCCTTATCTATTTTTACTCTAAAAAACAATTCTAATGTTACCCAGATCATGGATCTGGAAGGTAAACGAATTGCACTGCTGGAAGGAGAATATTCCACATCTCAATTATTTCTGGAAAAATTTCTTAAAACACACGATTTAAATATCGGAAAAAATGTTGAAATTCTGACTCTGGACCGCGTCGATCTGGCGCTTTCCTGGCTGGAACAGGGTAATGTTGATGCTCTGGTAACCAAATCCGGGCAGCTGGAGAAGCAACTGGATAAAGCAACCCTGGAATCCTTACGTCTTGTGCATCCTCGTCACGGCTGGCATGCACCTTTTTTACACAGTTCAGTACTGGTTCCGGAATGGGCTTTTGCCCGAGCCTGGTTTATTAGTGATGACGTGGTCAATCAGATGATCACCTATCTTATCGGTCATAATAAAAATGATCATGATGAGTATCTGCAGGAACAATATCACTGGACTTTTGCCCAGAACTACAATGATCTAGACAAATTATTTGCTCTGTCCAGGGAGCTGGAAATTGCCGAACAACAGCACCAATCATCATTTTCTCCCAAACTTCAATACTGGCTCAGTTTTCTGGTGATTTGTTTCTTGCTGGTGATTCTGGTTATGTATCTACGTTCTTCCAGAGATCTGAACAACCGTCTTAAATCCTCCAAGGAGTCACTGGAACTGGAAATCAGAGTACGTCAGCATGCCCAGGAACAGGCATTAACCCATCAGGCTGAACTGGCTCATGTAGCCAGACTGAGCACTATGGGCGAAATGGCATCTGGACTGGCACATGAACTGAACCAGCCCCTGTCTGCTATTAACACCTATGTGCAGGGTTGTATTCGCCTGCTTAAAATGGAAAAAAATGATCCCGAAGCCCTTATTAATGCCCTGCAGCTTACGGCTCAGCAGGCGGATAGAGCCGGCGGCATCATCCGTCGCCTGCGTAGTTTTGTACGCAAAGGTGAATCTCATAAAACCTATACTGACATCAATCATATTGTGAATGAAGTCACAGGTTTTCTGGAAAGTCAGTTACGCAATAATCAGGTCACTCTGACTCTGGATCTGGAGGAAGAGCTGCCCCCCGTTCTGGCTGATATTATTCAGATCGAACAGGTACTCATTAATTTACTCAAAAATGGCATCGAAGCCATGTCAGGAAACGAGAACCCCAGCATCAAGGTTTCTACTCGACTCAAAGATAATCTATTTGTCGAATTATGTGTTATTGACAGCGGTCACGGAATCAGTGAAGATAAGCTCAAACGAATTTTTAACCCTTTCTTTACCACCAAAACCAGTGGTATGGGCATGGGGTTATCAATCAGTAGTTCCATTATCGAAGCTCACGATGGTAAATTGTACGCTGAAAACAATCCTGCCACTGGAGCCCGATTCTGTTTTACATTACCTGTTACGGAAGAACATTTAGGAAACAATAATAATGAGTGATGATGCTTTAGTCTTTATTGTGGATGACGACGAAGCGGTGCGCCAGTCAACCGCCTGGTTAATTGAGTCCATTGGTTTACAGGTTCGCAGCTTTATTTCTGCTGATGAATTTCTGGAAAATTATAACAATGAATCCGGCTGCATTGTTATGGATGTCAGAATGCCTGGAATGAGTGGTCTTGAAGCTCAGGAAGAAATGAAAAAACGGACGATCAACCTGCCTTTAATTTTTATTACCGGTCATGGTGATGTACCTATGGCTGTGCGTGCATTAAAGCGCGGGGCGTTTGACTTTATAGAAAAACCATTTAATGATCAGCTGTTGCTGGATGCCGTACAGCGCGGCCTGAAGCAAAACAGTGAGGCCAGAGAATCCCTGATCCAGAATGAATCCATTGATCGGCGCATTGCCTCTCTGACACCTCGTGAACATGAAGTCATGCTAAGAGTAACAGAAGGCAAGCCTAATAAAGTAATTGCTCATGAACTTAATGTCAGTATAAAAACAGTTGAAGTACATCGAGCCCGAATGATGGAAAAAATGGAGGCCAGCTCGGTTGCTGAACTGGTTAAAGTAACCATACAGGCTAATAATCGTTAAGCCACATGTCAATACGGTCAGCTGCAATTGCAGCTGACCGTATTGATTATTTATTTAATGAGATAAAGTTCTCAATATTAAAATAACAAATGTATCGTCCCACTAAAATCAGACTATCCATGTGTTTTTAAATAATATTCCCGGGACCCATCAGGGATTCCCCCTAGTCTCACAGTAAACAACCCAATTATCCTTCATTGATAAAGTTAATAAAATACTTACAGCAGTAACGAAATAACTGCGCT
>JALVAL010000086.1 GCA_027011205.1 Gammaproteobacteria bacterium | reverse complement strand
TTATTTTTTTCTCGAATCCAGACAGACTCTTCTGAGATATTACTTATTACCCCATATACTTTTTGTGTCCAGTGTTTGAAGGCTATTTTTTCTGTAACAGGAATAACATACTCGCCAACCATAAACATAAATAAGGTTAAAATAATGGCCATATAACTAACAGGGAAAATAATCCTTTGTACCGAGACACCTGCTGTACGTATGGCAATCAGTTCCCTGTTACTGTTTAAAGCACCCAGGCCAGTTATCGTACCCAATAAAACAGAGAAAGGAAATAGAGTATACATCCTTTTGGGGATAGATAATGCTGTAGAATAAAAAGCATCAAAGACATTAAAATCACCTCTGCCAACAGATTCAAACGAATCAGCAAGCCCAATAAATCCATATAATGACAGGATTATAAATAAAGACAAAAATATTGAGCTCAAAAGGGATTGAATAATATAACGGTCAAGAATGTTCATAATATATTTTTAACTTAGGATAATTTATAGTTGAGACTTTCTGTAACTCGTACTATTGCATATCAGCGGCATATTTTGTCATCTCAACACAAATAACTTGATGTCCTGCTTCAGCCAGGCAAGCAGCAGTTACCAGTCCAGCATAACCGCTACAATAAACGGTTACTTTCATGAGCTTTCCTGAATGCTGTTTTTTGTGTTGAAAAATTAAATTAATGGCTTTTATGCCCATTACTATGGCTACGAGTTATCATAAAAAGTCCAATACAGATGAATAAAATTCCTGAAAGTCTGAATATTGATATCGATTCATTAAACCAGGGAAGAGTAATGGCCGCCAGATAAACAAGAATATAGCTGAGACTAAGAAAGGGATAAGCAACACTTAATTTAATACGTGTTAAGACACCAATCCAGGCAATCATAGAAATACTATAACAGGCAAGACCAATAAAAATAAAGAGCAATGAGACTGGTTTTTCAAAAGCCAGCACTTGTTGAAAATAGTGTAAGTTAAAACTGAGTTTACCCAGTCCCATCATGCCCATTTTCATTAGTAACTGAGCACAACTGGTTAGTAATATACTTGCAATCAGAAGATAAACAGCTGTTTTTTTTTGTAGCATTACAATAAATCCTGAGTAAAAAATTAACTCTGACTAATCAAAGTAATTCCTGCCATTATAAATAGAACACCGAACCAGTGTTGCCTGTTAATAGTTTCTTTAAAATAAAAACGTGCCAGAAAAAGCATTAAAATAAAATTTATACTTAATAACGGGTAGGCTTTACTGACTTCCATATAAGACAGAACTAATAACCAGCTTAATGCACCCAGGCCAAGAGCAATAATTCCTGAAATAATTTCAGGAATAAATAATTTATGCAGGTAACCAGCTTTATCATCCAGTGTGTTTATTTTTTCCGCACCCAATTTTTGTAGAAACTGCCCTAATGTAGTAAATACACATGAAGCAAGAAGTAACCAATATTCCATTATCGGGTCACTGCTTTTTGATTATAGATTCTAAGAATAAAATTATTTTCTGTTTTTACCTTATCGGGTTTTGGTACATAATCAGGTGTTTCTGAGGAAGAAGATTTATCAAAATACATAACAGGATGCTGTGTCCGTGTGTTATTAATAAAGGACGTTAACTGAGCATACGGAATATGACGAAATTCCGAGTCAGAATACTTTAAACCGTATTTATACTCGCCTTCTCCTCCCGTTAAATAAATATCATTTCTTTGTAAGAACCAGCTTACTGCTCCCATTAAGGCATGTTCAGAAATTAATATTGTATCGGCAGTCACAAAGTCTTTCTGGTTAACTAAAAAATGCCCTGGGGCTTTAGCAATTCGCATCCTGTCAGGAATTGTAAAGGGTATAGCCAGCATTAAAACCATTGGCATTATAACAACTATAAAGGGCTTCCAGGGTGATGTTGTTATTTTTTTTGAGATAAAGAAAAAAGCCATTGCCCCCCAAATTAAAAAAGCAAAAATCAGAATAAGTGATTTTAATACCGGCATACTTTCTGTTAAGAAATAAATTGGGTCTTTACCACTAAACCACTGCATAAAGATAATGCCGCCAATTAAACTCAATGCAATAAAAACATTACTATAAGCAGCTGTTTTTTCAAGATATCGGGTCCATTTTCCTGGTATAAGCTGTTTCAGGCCATAGGCCCGTTCCAGACCTAGTGCAAGTAGAATACTCAAGGGTAAATAGCAGGGCAAAATATAGGATGCCAGTTTACCTTTTGAATAAGAAAAAAATAAAAACGGTATAAGAAACCACAATAACAAATAGCCCAGGAACTTTACTTCATTGTCAGGCTTGTTTTTACTTTTTAATTTTTTAATATTAAACGTGATGAGTTTTCCAAATGCAACAGGAAAAAGTGTTGTCCAGGGTAATGAAAAAATAAGCAACACCGGTATAAAGTACCAAAAGGGTTCAGCATGATTTGCAGTACTGGAGAAAAAACGGTTAATATGTTGTTCCCAAAAGAAATATCGCCAGAAATCACCTTCATAGTGATGGATTAAAAGTGCCCATGGAGCCACAAGTAATACGGCAGTTAAAATGGGGATCCAGCTATAGCGAATCAATTCTAAAAATCTTCTTTGCCATAACATATAAGGGCTAATGATAATGACAGGAACAGCCAGCGCAAGAAAACCTTTGCTTAAAAAAGCCAGACCACAAAAAAGTCCCAGATAGGTATATGCCCTGTTTTTACTGATAAAATCAATTTCACCCAGAAAAAAAGCGATCATGGCCAGTGATAACCAGAGAGTTAAAATCGCATCCAGAACACCCAGTGTGCCAATAATAAAAACCTGTAAAAAGGTCAGATAAATGAGCGAACTTAAAAGCGCTGGATAAACACGCCGGCAAGTTTTTAAAACCAGAAAAAAAATAGCAAAAGCGGTTAGACCCGTACTTATGGCAGAGGAAAACCGAACCCCAAAGGATGTATCTCCAAAGAGTAATAATGACAGGGCATTCATCCAGTAGCCCATTGGCGGTTTTTCAAAATAGCGAAAGCCATTAAAATGAGGCACAATCCAGTCACCCGAGGCTAACATCTCTCTGGCAATTTCACCATAACGGACTTCATCAGGGGTAAATAGCGGTCTGACACCTAACGGTAAAATATAGACGATGAAAAACAGGGTACTCAAAATAAATAGTGATTTTTTCCAGGTGATAAAACCAGTATAATTTTCACTATCGCAGCCTCTATTTTCAGCTGTAAATCTGTTCATTAATTATCTCTATGATTATACAACTCTCTGTTTCCAGATCCGTTTCCAGCCCTGTTTTCAGACTATTGCTGACAACTAATCCAGCCTTCTCTGCCAGACATTAATTGATTGACAATTTTTCCTTCCGGCAGCATGGATACATTAGAATCTTTTAATAATTCACCTAAAGGAACAAATTGAATATTCTGTTTTTTTGCCCTTTGTAATAATTCGTCAAACTGTTCAGCATAAACGATACCTTCAACTTCTGCATGAATCGTATAAACATTGAGTTGACCCGACTGGATTTTTGATAAGATAAAGCGATTATAATTATCAATTGTAATACCCTCTTTACCAATCACTTCATCAAAAGTTGGTAGTGTCACAGGTATCTGGGGTGTCAGAGGCTGATTATTCACTACAGGTCTGAAGATACTATAGCCACGACAATCACTATTATAACAAAAAGAAAAAGGCTCTTTTTCTAACAACGTTTTATCATTACAACGCCATCCTGCAACAGCAGAGCTAACTGGTCTGAAGCCAGTAATTTCAGTTAAAATATTCACCCCTTTTTGTAAAGTATCACGAATTTCTGTCCGGCTGAACTTATC
>JALVAL010000085.1 GCA_027011205.1 Gammaproteobacteria bacterium | reverse complement strand
AATATATTATTTATTAATACTAGGCTACTTAAGACAATTTTTCCAGTCGATCAGCAGCTTTTCAAATAACAGGTTAAGATTTATAGAACCCTGAATTTCGTAATAGGCTTTATTAACTGAATCAGACAGTTGCATTAGCTTTTTTAAGTATAATCTATTTGATAATTGTTGCAAGTCCTGTAGATAATCAATATTACTGATATATTGTTCTGCACCCGCAGGCAATTCAAACTGTGACAGTCTGGCCAAATCTGTAATAAGCAGGTCCAGCCAGTAAATAATATCAAAAGCACTGGCCGTTAATCTCTTTTTGGCACTTTTAGTTTTCTTGACTGTGCTTAATTTAAACAGACCATCAGCCCCTGACACAGGATCGATCTGATTATTGGCAACCTGCAGCAAAGATTCAAACACTTCTTTACGAATAGTCTGTGCGTCTTCCAGTGCCAGTTGTCTGGCTTTTAAAGGTGCGCCAGAGGCTAAAGCCAGCATAAGTGCTGACTCTTTTACCCCCTGTTCCTCCAGCCACTGTCGGGCCATTGCCTGATCAGGTAATCCTATATCAATAGTTTGGCAACGACTGCGAATGGTCGGCAATAAAGACTGTTTTTTATTGCTGACTAAAAGCAGTACCGTATTGGGTACGGGTTCTTCGAGGGTTTTAAGCAGACTATTTGCGGCATTTTGATTCATTGCATCTGCCGGTTCCACAATAACCACTTTTTTGCGCTGCAGCTGACTGCTTAATACGCTCCATTGTATCAATTCACGTACCCTGTCCACATTGATAATTTTTTTATCTTCCGCTGTAGTCAGATATTGCAAATCAGGATGATTAGCTGAATTAAACAGTAAACAGGCACGACATTGCTGACATGGATGAAAAGCCTTAGTTTGCGGATCTTTGTGAGGTGCATGACACATTAACGTCTGGGCAAGATAAAAAGCCAGCGCCTTTTTACCCGTACCAGCAATACCACTGATTAATAAAGCATGGGGGAAATTAGCCTGTTTATCTTCACTGCCGGATAATTGCTGCCAGAGTGAAGCATGCCAGGGATACAGTTGAGCTAACTCAGACATTGGCGACCAGTTTACTCAGTACCTGATCCAGCTGCTGATACACATCTTCCAGAGCCGGCTGGGTATCAATAATATAAAATCGCTGCGGATTCTCTTCGGCCAGTTTTAAATAAGCTTCTCTGATACGGTTAAAAAAAGACATCTGCTCTTCTTCAAAACGATCCGTTTCGCCGCGCTTACGTACGCGTTCCATACCCTGCTCCACAGGGATGTCCAGCAGAATTGTGGCATCCGGTCGCAAACTACCCTGAACCCAGTGTTCCAGTTGTTCAATTCTTTTCCAGGACAAGCCCCGGCCACCGCCCTGATAGGCATAGCTGGCATCGGTAAAGCGATCACTGAGCACCCATTTCCCGGCTTCCAGCGCCGGAATAATAAGTTCATTTAGATGCTGGGCGCGGGCAGCAAACATCAGCAGTAATTCAGCATCATCACATAAGCTGGTATTGGATTTATCGAGCAGCAAATCTCTGATTTTTTCTGCCACAGGCGTCCCGCCCGGCTCACGAGTGGCTATATAATCTATACCCTGTTGCTGCAGATAGTTCTGAATATATTCAATATTAGTGGATTTTCCCGCACCTTCCGAGCCCTCAATGGTAATAAATTTGCCTTTATACATTTAATCAGTTCTTCTTTTTCAGAATGTACTTTCGTACTGCTTTATTATGGGCTTTCAAACTATTGGTAAACTCGTGACCACCACTGCCGTCTGCAACAAAGTACAGGCTTTTGCCTTTATCAGGGTGCAATACCGCATGAATGGCCTCTCTTCCGGCTATTGCAATGGGAGTGGGAGGCAATCCATCTATCTGATAAGTATTATAAGGTGTTTTCTTATTAATATCCTTACGTCGTATATTACCTTTATAATCATTACCCATACCATAGATAATTGTCGGATCAGACTGCAAGCGCATTTTTTTCTTTATCCGGCGAATAAATACACCGGCAATTTTACTGCGTTCAGAACTGACACCGGATTCTTTTTCAACAATTGATGCCAGAATGAGTGTTTCATAAGGTGTTTTAAGCGGTAAATCCTTTTGCCGTTCCGACCATTCCTGCTGTAATATTTTCTGCATCTGCCCATATGCCCGCTTGATGAATTGCAGATCGGTGGTGCCTTTGGGAAATTTATAGGTATCAGGGTAAATAAACCCTTCAAGGTTCTTATAAGGACTATTGAGCAGGACAGGCAGATTTTTTAATTGTTGCTCATCCAGAACATGGATCAGCATGGGATCATTTTTTATATGTGCCAGGGCTTCCTGCAAAGTCCAGCCTTCCACTATAGTTAAAGAATACTGATTAACCTTACCGGAAACAAAGTTATCCACCAGTTCCTTAACGGTCATGCCTGCAGTTAAAGTATATTCCCCTGCTTTAATTTGTGCCGCTGTTTTAGACAGGCGGGTATATAACCAGAAATATTCTGGATGCTCAATAAAATGCAGTTGCTGCAGAGAACGGGCTATTTTTTTAATACTGTCACCCTTCTTAATAGTAAAGATCTGCTCTGTTCTGCTGCCGTCATCAGAAAAAAGCAGCGGCGTTTCCAGAAAGATTTTATAATCATTCCAGTACCATGCCCCGGCAAAACTGGCAATTAAAATAACAAGGGCTATAAGCTTAAAAAGTCGTTTTATCATAATTCATTAAATTGACAGGGACGCTGTAATACCTGATTTATATTTTGAGCCAGCAACGTGCTCAATTTTCGCTGGTTATAATATTTTGAAACAGACTGTATATTGTTCGGAATACAGTGGCTAGTATAGTCCGGATAATCAATCTGTCGCACAGGAAGAATACCAAAAATACTATTACTAAAAAATACTTCTTCAGCATCCATCATATCCTGCAGACTATAAACACCGGTTTGAACCTGAATACCCCGTTTTTTTGCATACTCAAGTAATTCACAGCGAATCGTGCCATTCACTCCACTATGACGGATTTCAGGAGTATGTAACTGCCCTTCTCTGACAAAAAACACATTACTGCTGATCCCTTCAATTACGGTTTGTCGTTGCAGATGGTCAGCAGTGGAAAATTCCAGCATCAGACCTTCCATATAGCAAGTATCCGTCAATTCACTGGCTGCCATCACCTGTTCAAGCCTATTTAAATGCTTCAGTCCAGCCAGAACCGGCTGTGCAGACAGCATGGTGTGACAAACCCTGACCCTAATCCCCTGTTGATAATCGCTGTCTTCACGCTCAGGCCAGGGGTGCAGAGTAATAATTAACTGCGGTTCGGGAGAGTCAGGCAGTCGATAGCCTCGACCACCACTGCCTCTGCTGAGAATTAACTTAACTACCCGAGCCATCTGATATGATGCCTGAGAACGGTTTTGAGCTGCAATCAGTGTTTTTATCTGAGTCAGAACCTGCTGCTCATCCGGCAGTTTAATCTGTAAACGCTGTGCACCTTCCTTCAGTCTATGCCAGTGCCGTGCCCATAGGTGTAAATATTTACCCGTCCAGGCAATGGTTTCAAAAAGCCCATCCCCATAAGCCAGACCCCGATCGGCAATTGAAATATAATTCTGCTCATGACCATTGACTAATGCCATTATCCCTCCGCACCCAGGGCTTTGAGCAGCCCTTTGGCCTTAGCTCTGGTTTCCTGCAGTTCTTTATAAGCAATAGAATCAAACACCAGCCCTGCACCAGCTCTTAAGCTTAACTGCTGACTGGCAAAATCCGCATCGGAATCTTCACATCCCGACTGTTCAAGCACCATGGTGCGGATTAGAATATTCAAATCCATACTGCCGTCCAGATTAATATAACCCATGGAACCGGTATAAGCGCCTCTGGAACATTGTTCCAGTTCAGCAATGATCTCCATACAGCGTACCTTTGGACAACCAGTAATAGTACCGCCGGGAAATAAGGCACGAATAGCATCAACCGGCGTTTTATCAGCCTGTAATTCACCCGTAACATTAGACACGATATGATGTACATGAGCATAGCTTTCATTCACCATAAGTTCATCCACTGTCACTGTACCGGGGGTGCAGACCCGACCGAGATCATTACGGATCAGATCAATCAGCATGATATGCTCGGCCTGCTCCTTGGGGTGATTGTGCAGATGTTCAAGTAATAGCTGATCTTCAGACAGGGAGGTACTGCGGGGATGAGTGCCGGCAATGGGTCTTGATGCCAGCTGATTATTATTAATGCTCAGTAAACGTTCCGGCGATGAAGAAATGACACTGGCAGCACCGGTCTCTGTCAGAAAGGTTGCCAGCCCGGAAAAAGGAGCAGGGTTTGCCCTGCTGAGTTTTTTATACAGGGCAGCAGCAAGTTCATGATGCTGAACATCAGACACAGATGAATGCCATAATCGGGACATATTAACCTGAAATACATCACCATCCAGAATATATTGTTTAACCCGCTCAACCGCCTTTAAAAACAGGCTGTCATCTTCCTCCTGCAAATCCGACAGTAAATCAGTCAGTAGTTTTTTATCCTGACTTTGTATGTCCCGGGTTTGCTTCTGTACACAGCTCATATCAGCCAATAAAGTGTCATAACACTGCTGGTGATCGATGCCGGATTCAGTAATAAAAAAATAACGCTGCCGCTGATGATCAAAAATCAGGGCCTGTTCAACTCTGGCAGCATAGGCTACAGGCAGAGCCTGCTCTGAACGGGGTAATTTTAAAATCGGCTCAATTTCCCCGGCTATTTCATAAGACAGAAAAATAAACCAGCCGCCTCGAAACGGTAATGGTATGTCTGCCTCGGCAGGGTTTTTCCAATTGCTGACAGTATCCAGATAATGCTGCTTAAAGCAGTCCAGAAAAGATGCTGTTGCTGTTGATGGACTGTGATCCTCTGAAGTGCTTAAACAACCGCTATTATCCAGTATTATGCGATGTTGGGGTTCAATAAACAGAATATCAAAATTAGCATCACTATGATGAGTATTTCTGTCTGTCGGTGTCGGCTGAGTGGTGCTCGTTAGAAAAAATGGATAACGTTCAGGAGAATACTGGTAAAGCTGATAAAATTCAGGGATCCCGGAAAGGGATAATTCGGTCACCTGACAGTGAGAAGTCATGTTCAGCCTGAGATAATAATAATAAAGTTATGATGATTCAGCATACCGAAAAACTATACCAATGTATAAGTTCTCTCAATTCTTTCTTCCTGCTAGGCCCTTATCAGGAGGAAGAATTAACTCCCTTCTCGAAGAAATGAGAGAACAGCGATTGAGATTAGATTTTACCCAGAATCAATGTACCATTGGTACCGCCAAAACCAAAAGAGTTTGAAATGGCATAATCAATTTTCATTTCCCTGGACGTCATTGGTGCATAATCCAGATCACACTGAGGATCAGGATTATCCAGGTTAATCGTGGGTGGAGCCACCTGGTCACGAATAGCCAGAGCAGTAAATACCGCTTCGATTCCTCCAGCCGCACCCAGTAAGTGTCCGGTCATGGACTTGGTGGAACTCATGGTTAACTTATAGGCATGTTCACCAAAAGTACGTTTGGCTGCTTCGGTTTCAGCCATATCGCCTGCCGGAGTAGAGGTACCATGGGCATTTACATAGTTGATCTGGTCAGGATTTAAAGCGGCATTTTTTAATGCCAGCTCCATACAGCGGCTGGCACCTTCACCGCCTTTTGATGGCAGGGTCATATGATAAGCATCACCACTCATACCAAAGCCAAGTACTTCTGCATAAATTTTTGCACCACGAGCTTTAGCAAACTCATACTCTTCCAGAACGACCACCCCTGCACCGTCACTGAGTACAAAACCATCACGATCTTTGTCCCATGGACGAGAAGCTGCCTGAGGATCATCATTACGTGTAGACAATGCCCGGGCCGCAGCAAAGCCGCCTAAACCGGTTTCTGAAGTAGCCATTTCAGCCCCGCCGGTGATCATGACATCAGCATCACCATATTCAATAATACGCGCGGCATCACCAATACTATGAGTAGCGGTTGCACAGGCCGTGGCCATGGCCAGATTCGGTCCTTTCATGCCATATTTAACAGACAGGTTGCCGGAAATCATATTAATAATATTACTGGGCACAAAAAACGGTGATATTTTACGCGGACCGCCTTTTAAAAAGTTGCTATGGCCTTTCTCAATACCAGGCAGACCACCTATTCCTGAACCAATGGAAACACCAATACGCCAGGCATTTTCTTCAGTGACTTCCAGGTCGGCATCTTGTATAGCCTGAATACCCGCAGCCATACCATAATGGATAAAGGTATCCATTTTTTTGGCTTCTTTTTTTGACAGATATTGCTCCACATCAAAATTTTTAACAGAACCACCAAACCTTACACTGAAGGCGCTGGCATCAAAATATTCAATGGGTGCAATACCACTTTTACCCGCAAGGATATTTTCCCAGGATTCAGCAACCGTTAATCCTACAGGGCTAACCATTCCCAAACCGGTAATAACAACTCGTCTCTTAGCCAAAAAAATTCTCCAAATATTAACCCGGACAAATCAACTGCAATATATTGCGCATGAGCAAACTACTCAAGTATGACAGGGTATAAATAAGTAAAGCCGGTTTAACAAAGCGGATAATAAGTGCAATGTTAAATACGGCTTTAGGAAATATCAGGTGTTAAAAAGATATGCTATCTTTTTAATTAGCCGTCATTATGGGCATTGATATAATCAATTGCCAGCTGAACAGTAGTGATTTTTTCAGCTTCTTCATCAGGAATTTCAGTTTCAAATTCTTCTTCAAGAGCCATAACCAGTTCAACGGTATCCAGAGAGTCAGCTCCCAGATCATCAACAAAAGATGATTCAGGCTTTACTTCGTCTTCTTTAACGCCTAATTGTTCAACAACAATTTTAGCAACTCTTTCTTCAACACTACTCATTTTATAAAATCTCCATAATTCTTATGCAACACTTCTCTTAAACCATTAATCAGACAACCATTCGCCTGAAGAATGCAAGACAGATATAAACCCCGTCAGTCAGAGTGTTTATTTACGTGCCGCTATTTTAGTGAAATCTATTCCGATATACCAGTATAGATGTTAAAAAAACCTTATTTAGTCTCTGAATTAAACAATTTAACGCAAAAACAAAAAAAATTGATAACCAGGCTATTCATATTCGGCTTTTTTTTACCCTTAAGGCATATACATACCACCATTTACATTAAGCGTTTCGCCGGTAATATAAGAAGCTTCTGCCGATGCCAGAAAGGTTACCGCAGAAGCAATTTCTTCTGCCTGACCCAGTCTGTTTAAAGGGATCTGGCTTAATAATGCATTTTTAGTTTCATCCGGCAGAGCTCGGGTCATATCCGTATCAATAAATCCGGGAGCAACTGCATTGACTGTAATGCCTCGAGAACCCACTTCTCTGGCCAGTGACTTGCTAAAACCGAAGATCCCGGCTTTTGCTGCGGCATAATTGGCCTGTCCGGCATTACCGGTTATCCCGACCACCGAAGCAATTGAAATAATACGGCCGGTTCTGGCTTTCATCATCGCTCTGAGACAGGCTCTGGACAATTTGAAAATAGAGCTTAGATTAGTTTCAATAATCGCATCCCATTCTTCATCTTTCATCCGCATCAACAGGTTGTCACGCGTAATGCCTGCATTGTTCACCAGAATTGAAGGCATGGCAAAATCGTTTTTCATAGTAGCCAGTAATTGATCAATACTGGCCTGTTCGGTTACATTAAGCACCATGCCACGGCCCTTAATATTATTTTCCTGCAGGTATTGAGATATATTTTCGGCCCCTTTTTCAGAGGTTGCAGTGCCAATTACCGTAGCACCTTTGTTGCCCAGACTTAGAGCAATAGCCTGCCCAATACCGCGACTTGCACCACTGACCAGTGCGATTTCATTTTCCATTGACATCAGGAGAGTTCCTCAAAAGCTTTATCAATTGTTGTTGTATCAAATAGTGCATAAGCTGGTGTGCGGCGATTAATACGACGATTCAGTCCAGTCAGTACTTTACCGGGACCGCATTCAACGATTTGTTCCGTACCTTCTGCCAGCATTTTCGTTATTATTTCTACCCAGCGTACCGGATGAGAAAGTTGTAGAACCAGAGCCTGTTTGATCTTTTGCGTATCATTTTCAACAGCCACTTCAACATTATTTATAACGGGAATAAGCGGAGTTTTTATCTCAACATCGGCCAGTTTAGCTGCTAACTGCTGTGCAGCACTCTCCATTAAGGCACAATGAGAAGGTACACTGACGGCCAGTTTAATGGCTTTTTTGGCACCTGCTTCATTAGCGTTAACAATGGCTCGATCGACGGCATCACTATGTCCTGCTATAACGACCTGTCCAGGGGAGTTAAAATTAACAGCTGATATAATCCGGGGCTGACCTTCCTGCTCAAACTGGGCCGCTGTCTGTTCACATACCTTAACAACTACGTCATCTTCCAGCCCGAGAATTGCAGCCATAGCACCTGCTCCCGGAGCCACTGAGTCCTGCATAAATTGTCCACGATGATAAACCAGATCCACGGCATCTGAAAAATTCAAAGCATCGGCACAGACTAAAGCCGTATATTCCCCCAGACTATGTCCAGCCATTACTGCGGGCATTACTGCGGTTTTACTTTTCCAGATTTGCCAGATAGCATAACCGGCTGCCAGCATGGCTGGCTGAGTGTGCTGAGTTTTATTCAGTTCAGCCTCAGGACCATTTTGAGTCATATCCCAGAGGTCAAAACCCAGTACCTCACTGGCCTGATCAAAAACTGCAGTGACAATTTCACCATAGGCCGGGTTTTGTTCAACAATACTGCCCAGCATACCTGTAGACTGGGAACCCTGACCGGGAAAGATAAATGCAATTGACATATTGGTTCCTTAATAATTACATCAATATTTTATAAGAGCGGAACCCCAGGTGAAACCACCGCCAAAGGCTTCAAGCAAAATGGTTTCTCCGCGTTTAATTCGACCGTCTCTGACTGCAGTATCCAGTGCCAGCGGCACCGATGCCGCTGAGGTATTGCCATGGTTTTGTACCGTAGTGACAACATGGTCAGTGGACATTTTAAGCTTTCTTGCAGTGGCATTAATAATTCTGATATTTGCCTGATGAGGGACCAGCCAGTCTATGTCTGACTTTTCCATATTATTTGCGGCCAGAGTCTCATCCACAATACGCCCCAGAGTATTCACAGCCACTTTAAACACTTCATTGCCTTTCATTTCAATATGTACTGCGTCCAGTCCATCTGGATTGGTATCAGAAATACCACCATTGGTATTGAGCAATTCTGCAAAACTGCCATCCGCATGAATATGAGAGGACAATATACCCGGTTCGTCACTGGCTTCCAGAATAACCGCCCCGGCACCATCAGCAAACAGTACACAGGTAGCACGATCAGTCCAGTCAACAATGCGTGACAAAGTTTCTGCACCAATAACCAGAGCCCGTCTGGCGGCTCCCATTTTAATATATTTATCCGCAATATCCAGAGCATAAATAAACCCTGTGCAGACAGCCTGCACATCAAAGGCAGGGCAGCCATGAATATCAAGACGTTGTTGTAATAAACACGCGGTACTGGGAAAGACTTTATCGGGTGTCGTTGTGGCAACAATAATCAGGTCAATTGATTGAGGATCGACAGCAGCCTGTTGCAGCGCATTTCTGGCCGCTGTTTCGGCTAAATCACAGGTGGTTTGATTTTCATCAGCGATATGCCGCTGCTTAATACCGGTACGTTCGGTAATCCATTGATCGGTGGTGTCTACCATTTTTTCCAGATCGTGGTTGGTTAATACTTTTTCTGGCAGAAAACTGCCGGTTGCCATAATACGAGAATACATCTAAATAGCCTTAAGCCAGTAAACCCAGCACCTCGCCCAAAGACGAGACTCTTGGGAAATAGTTGTCACCTCTGCTATCTTCGACCTTAAGGACGAGGCCGAGGTGCTGGGTAAATACGTAATTACTCAGCATGAATTAGCACAGCAGATTTCAGGAGCTGTTTATCTTGCTCAGTAGTTACAAAAATTATAAATAAAAACGAAAAATTATATCACACAAAAAACAGTTTCCTGCTGAAACATGTCTAAATTTAAAGGTATTATTATATTGTTATTGTTTTCCAGGGTAGCAATTATTATGCAATTTCTTTGTTTGCCGATTGTTCGACAAAAGATTCCTGTAACATCTTACTGATGCGTTCAGGCACATTATTTTCAACTTCCAGAATAGCAACACGAATGGCGTTGGTAAATGAAAACACATCAGCTCCGCCGTGACTCTTTACCACAATACCTTTCAGACCCAGTAGACTGGCACCATTATAAATTCTGGGGTCTATTTTACTTTTAAATGCTTTTAATATCGGCATGGCTATTAAACCAGCCAGCCGGGTAAACCAGTTTCTATTAAACTCCTGCTTAATATAATAAATGATCATTTTTGCCACGC
Source organism: Gammaproteobacteria bacterium (assembly GCA_027011205.1). Classification (GTDB taxonomy): domain Bacteria; phylum Pseudomonadota; class Gammaproteobacteria; order GRL18; family GRL18; genus JANELJ01. The sequence continues at coordinate 2,212 of JALVAL010000085.1, read as the reverse complement.
CTTCCGAGGTTTTTAGAGAAATATTTCCCACAAAACCATCGGCAACCACCACATCAACGACCCCTTTATATATATCATCGCCTTCAATGAAACCATAATAATTTAAGGTACTGCTGGAAATCAGACCCGCTGCCTGCTGAACCTGCTCATTACCCTTCATTTCTTCCTGACCAATATTCAGCAGGCCGATTGAAGGATTATTAATACCGTCAATGGCATTGGTCAATACTGAGCCCATGACCGCAAACTCCAGCAAATGATCTGCCGAAAGCTCTACATTGGCTCCCAGATCCAGCATATGAGTATGTCCGGTCTGAGTAGGAATGGCAGAACAGATGGCCGGACGATCAATACCGGGAAGCGTTTTAAGTACAAACCGGGCCGTCGCCATCAGGGCACCGGTATTACCGGCACTGACACAGGCATCCGCTTCTTTGAGCTTGACCTTATTAATAGCGACCCTCATCGAAGAGTCTTTTTTCCCGCGTAAGGCTAAAGCCGGTTTTTCATCCATTCCCACAACCTGAGTGGTGTGCTGAATACTCATACGCCGACGAATATTATCAGGACATTCCTGAAGTTTTTCTGCTATAGACTGTTTATCACCCACCAGAATAATCTTCAATCGCGAATATTCTCTGGCAATATTAAGCACTGCCGGAATAGTAACACCCAGTCCGATATCACCACCCATGACATCAATTGCAATTGTACTGTTATTTTGTTTATCTATCATTTACACATTCAGAGTAAAAAACAAAGCCCCAGAAAGTTTCTGGGGCTTTGTTGTAAAAACAGGCAGAGTATACTTTGTCCGATCATCTGCAGTTATGAATTATCTTTAAAAGATGCTTATAAACAAATGATTTTAAAGTAAGTCTTACTTGTTTATAACCTTACGGCCTTTGTAGTAACCATCTTCCGTCACATGGTGACGACGATGAGTTTCACCGCTGGTTGGATCAATAGATAAAGTTGCACCACTCAGCGTATCATGTGAACGACGCATACCACGGCGGGCTGGTGTACATTTGTTTTTTTGAACTGCCATTAGATTTTCCTCAGAACTTACAATAATAAAATTAATAATAAAAAAGAGTTTATTTCTTTAACCGTCTTAATACCGCAAAAGGATTATCGTCCTCAGTTGGTATTTCGTTTTGCTCAGGCCCGGATGCATCCGCACCCAGGTCAAAATTCTGTTCACTTTCCGGAACATTATACTGTATTTGACAGACAGTTCCATAATCCGATTCCGGATGCATTGCAATTTGCGGCAGAGCCAGCAGCAACTCATCTTCAATCAGCACTCTGGGATCAAAGAGTTCTTTTTCAGATAACCAGAAAACATCATAACCCGAGTCTTCTGCTTTTTTTTGTTCAAAATCATCGTGAACAAAAGCAATAGCCACATCACAACTCAGATCCAGACTAAAGTTTTCCATGCAGCGCTGACATTGCATAACGACTTCAGCCTCTATATGACCATTAACAAAGCGATTATCTATACGATCTTTATCAAACTCAAGATGATAATGTATATCATCCTGCTGATTGGTAACTGACTCATGCAGGCGGAGTAAATTTTTATCCGACTCCTGCCGAGTGATAATACCCTCCAGGATGACCCCTTTATCGGTATATCTATAGTGATCAATTCTCTGTGGTATGCGTTCCACCATATACCCGCCATATAATTGAGTGATTATTCACAATCCTGAAAAACCTGCCGGGATTGATTTATAGCCATTCAAGATAATCGCATATTTTAAAGTTTTTGAATATTGTTGTCAAAATCTTTACTCATTTATTTTGTATTAACTCTGTTATGCATTAACGTATCAGCCTGCAGGACAGATTCTCGGCGGTTTCAGTAAGTGATACCCACGACCTGTTCCGGACTATCGGATTATTGAACCTAGAAAAAGCAGCATCTCGCCTTAAAAAACGAGGCTCCTGGGAAATAGCTGTCACCCCTGCCATCCTCGACCTTTAGGAGGAGGCTTTACGAAGTGCTGGGTAAGTAATAGAATATATTGACAAACACCAATAATCCACTACAGTTTAAAATAGTCTGTATCCTTATATAATTTGAGACTTCTACCGGTGTCAGTTATATTTTTCAAGCTTTTTTCTGGCCTTATTATATCTGCCTTAATAATATTACCTGTTAAATACGATGATATCCTTTAGATTACTAACAACATCTGAA
>JALVAL010000084.1 GCA_027011205.1 Gammaproteobacteria bacterium | reverse complement strand
AGGAAAGATCTATGAAATCAATTTCATCTGACTTCGTTGATTTCATATGCTTGTCCGGGTAATTAAATTCTTTCTTGACTCACGACTGAGTTGTTACCAGAGAAAAAACATAATAACCCAGCTGAGACCTACAATACTGCTGCATAATAGTATAATGCCGGCCGCTGAAATGTTCCTGCTGGTACTGGTGTTATAGCTGTGAATAATTTTTTTCCATAATAAGTAAGCGCACCATAAATAAGCCATAATTAACAGCGTGATACGAATACTGGCAATATGCGGTACAATAATATGTTCGGCTTTAAGCATGCTGAGAGTAAGTGCCGTCAGACCCAGGAATATGCTCAACCCGGCCAGTGGTGTTAAGGCATAACCCAGATGCCAGGGAATGCTTTGTTTATCCTTTAGTATTCGTCCAGCCAGCCAGAAACCAGACATAATAATACTGCCTGTTACTAAGGTGGTGCTGCCGATATAAATTAGAATGCTGGCACCGTCAAGCCAGGTGAATACATCATTAGTATCAGGATAATGAGTCAGTAGCCACCAGGGGGCATTGTCACTCAGCATCCAGTAACTGTCACGTTCAATTAACCATTCTGCAATACCCTGTTTAAGCTGTACAAACCATGGGGAAGCAGACCATTGAAAGGCCCCGGTGGCCACACCCAGCATCCCGAACACCAGCAGTAAAATATCCCAGTAATTAGCGGACTTTTTATTAATGGCCAGAATTTCATCATTGGGTGAACGCTGACTCAGAGTTACGGCATTTCGATGGCTGCTGCAGCGACCGCACATATGGCAGTCACTGCTGCCGGTCATGTTTCGAACACTGACCAGTGGTGCACAATCCACAGCCGGTGTGCGATGGGGAGCCCTGTTCCAGGCATTTTGATCCACTTTAAAATGAACCGGCGCTAATCGGGATAAAAGAGAAAACACCCCGTTAGCCGGACATAGATGGCGACACCAGACCCGTTTGCCCCGACCATAAAGAAAACCCACTAACATGGCAACCACAGTGGAACCGCCGAGGATTAATAAGGCCGCCTCAGGGTATTCATAAACACTGATTAACTGACCATAAATAGTGGTCAGAACAAAGGCGACAAAGGGCCAGCCGCCCCAGCGCATCCAGTGCGGAATGCTGCGTCCCAGACCATAGCGACTGGTCCATTCACTTAAAGCACCTTCAGGACAGAAAACCCCGCACCAGACACGTCCAAACAGCACCATGCTGAGCATGACGAAGGGCCACCAGATCCCCCAGAAAATAAACTGGGCAAAAAGGATCAGGTTTTCATAAAAGTGTACATAATCTTTGGGCAGAGGTAATAAAGCCGGCCAGATTAACAGGGTAAAATAAAATAATACGATAAACCATTGCAGACCCAGGATCAGTTTACGCTGTTCCTGCATATAATCACCAATACGTTGTAGTAATGGTTTTTTTAACGGAATAGCATTAATAGTAATTATTTTATTCATAGTTAATATTGTTTGTCATGTTTTTGGGGTAATTTAGCGTTTCAGCTAATAGTCGGGGTATTTTTCCGGGTGCTATTTCTTAGCAGCAGTATTACACTTAACCAGTAAATAAAATAAATAATCAACATAGACAGGGCAGGATAGGCACGATAGCCGGTGAAGGCGGAAACCAGCCCTCCCAGGGTGGAACTGTCATCCAGTATAAAAGTGCTGTCCCAGACCGGGTCAATTAAAGCCGGCAGCCAGCCTAGGCCAATCATCTTTTCCACACCATCGACCAGCAGTGCGGCCGCCAGTAAGAGTAATAAAATTTCACTCACGCTAAAAAACAGTCGCCAGGAAAACCAGCGGGTACCGCGTGATAAAGCCCAGAAAGTAAGAAAAGCCAGTACAAATCCGGAAAGTGCTGATAATAGAAAAGGGATTAAAGCGGTATTTTGTGCCAGTCCATTACCATAGACAAAAATAACCGTTTCAGCACCTTCACGACCCACGGCAATGGCTGCCAGAGTAGCCATGCCCCACCAGTTGGCCTGTTCTTTTGCCTGCTGTAAGCCATTTTCCAGATCCGCCTTGAGGGTGCGTCCATGACGGCGCATCCATAACACCATCTGGGTAATTAATGCCGAGGCAATCAGTACAATGGCAATCTGAAAATACTCCAGGGCATCTGCGGCCAGTTCGCTCTGAATTTTGAGCATAATAAAGGCCAGCACCAGTGCCAGTGCAATACCGGCAACTACTCCGCCCCATAAAAAATGAATGCCCTCTCTGGCATCAGAGAAACCGGAATCGGTCTGGGTTTTAAGCCAGGTATATAAAATGCCAATCACCAGCATGGCTTCAATACTTTCACGCCAGACAATAAAAATAGTACTACTCATAATATTTACTCAAATACCGTTATTACTTAACAACAATAAATCCCTGGGCCGTTTCCGCATGAAACTCACCAAAGAAACGATAACGACCGGGCTTTAACGGGGCAAACACAATGGTACGGGTCACCCCTTCGGCAATAACCGATTCCTTGCGTAATTTCTTGCTTTCAAACTCTTCCGGACCGGGACCCAGATTGGTGATCACAATTTTAAAACGGGTTCTGGCCGGCACCTCAATTATTTCCGGTGAGAAGCGACCGTCTTTTACCGTGAGTTTATAAGCAGGTAAGCCCGCCTGAGCCATATTGCTTACAAATAGAAAGCCGATAATAACAACAGAGAGTGTTTTTGTCATAGTGTTTCCAGGCTATTTATTAAAAATCCAGCTGGGCTCTTAAACCGTAGGCAGTCAGAGATGAGGCGGTATTATCACCACCGGGCTGACGGATATACTGCAGGTTAGGTGAAATATGGATTTGATTATTGATGCGATAGCGATAATACAGTTCAGCAATCTGCTCTTCACCATCCAGATCGGGGTTGGTATTTTTGTATTCATTACTCAGAGATAAAAACCCTAATGCGGCACCAATGGCGTCACCACCTCGACTCCAGTAACTACCACCAAATTCCGCCCCAAAGGTCAGTGCCCTGTCAAACTCCACATCACCCTGGCTCTGATAGCCGTAACGGGCAAATAGAGTCATATAGTCATGCACCTGTTGATCAACACTGAAACCAAAACCGGCATGGGTTTCCTTGTTATTGTTTAAATCGGTACGGGCGTAGTTTTTCCAGTAATACAGGCGATAATTCCCGTTTAAACCGGAGAATAGACGTTGCTGTGTTTCGGCCTGTACAATATAAAACGGGTCAGACAGCGTATCTTCAAAACTGGCGCCATCACCGGCACCAAAAGCACCAAAGGAAATTCCGTATTTAACCGGTTTATAAAAATCATTAACCCAGGCCATACGAAATCCCGGTGTAAAACCAAAATCATCCACGCCTATATCACCGCCGGTATCCAGCAGAGGATTGTGCACAAAGGACTGATTCATAAAGCCGCGCGTTTCATCATCGGCAATACTGTTCTGATCAAAGAACATAAAGGGATCCATTTTACCGATATTCATTTCAATATGCTGACGTGATAAATCGGGATTACCGCCTAAAGGCAGGGGAATATTTAACTGATACCAGGCCTGAGCCAGTAATACCGTACTGTCAGATGTTGTGGTGCCGGGACGCTGGAAACTGGTGCTGTTTAAGGATGAAAATGCGCTGCCGGGATTTTCCAGACCCAGCCCCTGACCAACCCGGAAATGAGCAAACAGCAGGCCTTCTGAAGCCCCGATATTGCCGGCAGGCAGACTGACGGTGACATCACCCCGATAATTGATCTCAGAATCTTTGTTATAATTATCCGGTTTGCCGGATAATTTTTGGGCGGCCATAGTCAGCCCGCCGGCCACCTCAATACCTT
>JALVAL010000083.1 GCA_027011205.1 Gammaproteobacteria bacterium | reverse complement strand
TTCCTCCCACGATGGATCGGCCTCTGGATATTAATGCTGGTCCTAGAGTAAATGTAACTGCTATAAAGCTTGCAGGTGTTGTAATACATGATGATATCAGTCTGGAAATACTGGAAAAACTGACTAATAAATTATTAAAAGCACAGCAGAAACTTGCAAAAAAAGAAGCTGCTCGGAGCTCCAGTGCATTGACAATAGGACAGATTCAATTTATAGCTGACAAACTGACTCAGTTTTACCGTCAGAAGGGTTATATTCTTGCACAGGCTTATTTACCACCTCAGAAAGTTAAAGACGGTACTATACTAATAAAAATTATTGAAGGTCGACTGGGTCAGGTTTCCTCATCCGGCAATGAATATTATAGTTCAGACATTTATACCCGTAATTTCAAACAGTATCAGAATAAGGCGGTCAATAAATATGAAATGGAACGCTTATTATTGTTAATTAATGACTTTCCCGGTTTTACCGTCACGGGAAGTTTTAAAAAAGGGTCACTACCCGGAACTACCGACCTTCAGCTTGTGGTTCAGGATGAAGATAGATTGGGTGGTTTTATGCGTTATGATAATTACGGTTCAGAATTTACCGGTGACAGAAGAGCCTTGTTCGGAATGCATGTAAATGGACTGTTTAATCAGGTTAACCAGTTAAGTTTTCAGGTTCTTAAGTCCTATACACCATCAAAATCAGACTATTATGCTATTAATTTTGAACAGTTAATTTTTGATGAGGCCAGCTATCTGGGTATCTCATATAATACTAATGATTATAATATTGGTCGACGGCTACAATTACTGGGAATTGATGGTGAAAGTAAATATACAGAGCTTTATTTAAGGCGAGCTTTTGTTCGCAGTCGTGAGCAAAATCTTTACGGTCGATTGTCACTGACTACAAAGGAAGCAACCTCCAGCTCAGATACCGGCGTGAGGCTGGCAAAAGATGAACTCACTGTGGTCAGTGGGCAGTTGATTTATGATTCCATTGATGAGCGTTATAACGGCATTAATATGGTTGACCTGAGTTATCACAAAGGACTGGGTGATATCCTGGGTTCAATGAAAGGCTCCGGTGATGATAATGCGGGACGTCGAGGCGGCAGCGGTAATTATGCCGGAGGGGACTTTGATAAATGGAATCTTAATCTGGCGCGAGTACAGTCTCTACCTTATAACCAGTCTTTGATTCTAAGACTGAACACACAATATTCAAATGATTTATTAACCTCACTGGAACAGTTTCAACTGGGTGGACCTAATAGTGTTCGAGCTTATCCCGTTTCTGAATTTCTGAGTGATAAAGGTTATCTGTTCTCACTGGAATGGTCTGTTGGATTGCCATTTATTGGACACTATAAGGCTTTTGCAGGACGTAAGTGGCAGGATGTTTTTAATTTATCATTTTTTTATGATTCAACAAAAGGCTGGAACAATGATCCATTAACATTTCAGGACGATACTATCAAACTGGAAGGTTATGGTTTTGCTATTCAGTTAAAAGAATTATATGGGTTTTCAGGACGATTTTATATGGCAAAACCTATGGGTAAACCTGAACCGACAAATGACAGGGATCCGCAATATTATTTTGAAATAAGCTATCGCTTTTAATGATATTAAAAATAAAGACAATAGAAGTATATTGAACCTGAATAAATCTGTTGAACCTACTGCGATCAATGAACTGAATTTTCAGCACCTTGATCGCTCTCGCTATGTTTCAACTGTTTTATTTGGGTTGAAGGGAACTATTTAACAGGACGTTAAAATGCAACAAATAAACAGGAAAAATAATACGCTTATCAATGCAATACGTAAAAGTATTGTACCGGTTGCCAGTGGAATAGTTATTGCAAATCCTTTTTTCAGTTCTGCTCTTATGGCTGCTCCACAGGGTGGAAATGTGATTGCTGGTCAGGCCAGGATAAAATATTCGAACAATCAGACTATTATAAATCAGCAAACTAATAGAGCAGTTATTAACTGGAATAGTTTTGATGTAAAAGTGAATGAAAGTGTTACCTTTGTTCAACCCGGTGCTTCCTCTGCAGTACTTAACCGTATTATGAATCATAATCCAACGACCATACTTGGAAATATAAATGCCAATGGTCAGGTATTTCTTATTAATCCCAATGGTATCATATTTGCTAAAACTGCCAGAGTTAATGTCGCTGGTATTGTTGCCAGTAGTATTAATATTAAAACTGACGATTTTATGTCGGGTAATTATATTTTTACCAGCGATAGCAAGAAATTGCCTGCTAAGATCATTAATAAAGGATTAATTAAAGCATCCAGCAGTGGTGTTGTATTAATCGGCAGCAGTGTTATGAATGAAGGTGGAATTTATGCAAAACTGGGAAATGTTGCAATGGTCTCTGCTGATAAACTTAGCATTGATTTTGATGGTGATGGTCTTATACAGTTTGAAGTGGACAGGCAATTAATTGAACAGGATCGGCATATAAAAAATGGCGTTTACAATACCGGACAGATTATTGCTGATGGCGGTGATGTTATTCTGAGCGCTAGAACCACTAAAGATGTGTTTTCCCGGGTGGTTAATAATAATGGGCTGATTCGAGCCTTAAAAATTGAGCAAAAGGGAGGAGATGTTTTTCTTATTGGCGGCAGTGATAGTGATATTGTGAATACTGGAAACATTGAGGTTAGTACTAATAGTATCGATGAAAATGCCGGAGATATTATTATTAAAGGTAATAATATTAATATTGGCGGCCAATTGACTGCTGATTCAAAACAAACCAGAGCGGGTCATATTCTGCTTGATAGCAAAGATAAAGCCATAGTAAACGGTGTGTTTACAGCTATTGGAAAAACTAAAAATTCAACAGCTGGTAAAATTAGCATTACCGCTGATAAAGTGGCTGTTAAATCTTCAGCTATTCTAAATGCAAGCGGAGATAGCGGCGGTGGAGAGATACTTGTTGGTGGTGATAATCAGGGCGGAAATAATTTAAGGACAGCATCGAAAACTCAGGTAAAAAAAGGCAGTGTAATTAAAGTCGATGCTGTTTCATCGGGCAAGGGTGGAAAAATTATTGTATGGTCAGCTAAAAATACTCAGTTTAAGGGGGGGATTTCTGCTAGAGGCGGTAAAGAATCAGGTGATGGTGGTTTTGTAGAAATATCCGGTAAGAAAAAATTAAATTTTAAGGGTGATGTTGATACGGGTTCTGAAAAGGGCAAACAGGGTGTATTACTCCTGAACTCAGAATTTATTAAAGTTGCTGAGGATGATGATAGTATTACTATAACTGAAAAGCAACTGGAAAGTATCAATTCTGATATTCATCTGCAAGCTGAAGTGGGTATTGAATTTGATTCGTTTGAACTGGAACTGAACAATTCACTTACTCTGGAAACAGGTAATGATAGTGCATTCTATGATACTCAAAAGTCTGTGACTAAAACTCATGGAATTGACATTTCAAATTCAAAAATAACCATTTCTAATGGTAGTTTAATTCTAAAGTCCGGTCAGGATAAAATTCAGAACCAGCAAAATAATCATGATACAGAGATTAAATTAGGGTCGGTATCTGTGACTGATTCCGTTAACATCAAGTCCTCCGGTAAAGTATCACTGCAGTCGGATATTCTGACCGGGAATGATATTTTAATAAATTCAGATTCAGACAATATTATTGTTAATGCTGATGTATTGTTAAAAAGTTCAAATGGTAATATAGCCATCAATAACAGTATTGATGCAGCAGGTCATTCACTGGATATAAAGGCTGATGGACAGATTAGCCTGGAAAGCATTAATTCACAGTCAATTCAAGTGCAGGCTGCTCATTTATTTCTCAATAATAATATTACTACTAAAG
>JALVAL010000082.1 GCA_027011205.1 Gammaproteobacteria bacterium | reverse complement strand
AATTTTATAAGAAAATGTCTAAGAAAAGAATTTATGATTTTTTAGAGGTGAACAATTTTGGGTAATGAATTTCGTCGTTTTAAAGGAACTACACCCAAACCCTATATAGGGAGTGTAAACTTATGATGTGTAAAATTCATACTCCCTTAAGGTCCAGCCTATGATGCAGAAATAGCCTGTTTTGAAGATCAAAAGACACTGATTACTGAACGTTTTGATCGACGTTGGAGTCAAGACAAACAATGGCTCATCCGTCTTCCTCAGGAAGATGTTTGTCAGTCTCTGGGGATTTCAGCCAATAATAAATATGAGCAGGACGGTGGCCCAGGAATCAAAAATATTATGGCTCGATTATTGGGTTCAAATAGAGCTAAAAGTGATCGTATTATTTTTATGAAAACTCAGGTACTATTTTGGCTATTAGCGGCAATTGATGGTCATGCAAAAAATTTCAGCTATTTTCTCTTGCCAGGAGGGCGTTATCACTTAACGCCCAGTTATGATGTGATGTCAGCTTATCCACTTATAAGCAATCATAGCCTGGAAAAACAAAAGATCAAAATGGCTATGGCTATGGCTGTGGAAGGAAAAAATTGTCATTACAAATGGAATACAATACGTTGTCGGCATTGGTATGAAACGGCCAAACAGTGTCGGTTTGATAAAGATGAATTAAAGCTTATTATTGATGAATTATGTGAACCCATGGAAGAACACATTGACAAAGTTGCAGAGCAAATCCCAACAGATTTTCCAGAAGCATTATCCAATAGTATTTTTAAGGGGATGCTTAGTGCCAGGAATACTCTTATTAAGTCCTGTTAATAAAAACCAGGTATAGCTTAGGTATGACAATGAAAGAACCCGTTCAAAAGGTGATTAATGCATTATCGGACATTCAGGCAGAAGGAAATTTTTCAGCCAGGCAAACGGCTGAGTTTACTGATTTAACGATCACTATAAAAGAGGTTGGAGAATTAAAATTTCCTCTTAAGCCAGCAAAAGCCCGTGCATTAATAAAGAGGGCAAAACCCGCTAAATATGGATTTCGAGATCAAACTATTCTTGATCCAGAGGTTCGTAATGTTTGGGAAATTCCCAAAAGTTTGGTTAAAATTGATAAACGAAAGTGGAATAAAACCCTAAATCCTGTTTTGCTGGAACTGGAAAAAGAGTTGGGTTTGACTAAGCAGCAACATTTCAAAGCACAGTTGCATAACTTTCTAATCTATGAAAAAGGCCAGTTTTTTCAATCGCATCAGGATACCGAAAAGCAAGAAAATATGGTGGCCACCCTGGTTATTCTACTGCCATCACGTTATCGAGGTGGAACATTAAGTATCGAAAATCAAAGTGATTTTAAGCACTATCCCAGTACATCCACACCTGAAAACAAACTGACTTTTATTGCTTTTTATGCCGATTGTCCTCATCAAGTAAAAAAGGTGACAGAAGGTTATCGTGTTGCCATGACCTATAACTTGATCCTTGAAAACTCAGGAGATGATACTGCTGAATCGGTTATTGAAAAGCAGTCTCAACGTTCACTGGATAAAGCAATTGCCCACTATTTTTCACAGACGGAACCATCAGATTCTTATTATTCAAGACAATGTAATAAGCTTGTTTATTTACTGGATCATCAATATTCCCCTAAGGGGATTAAATGGGGTAATTTAAAAAGTAAGGATAAAATTCGAGTTCAGGCTTTGTGTGAGACTGCGAAACAAAATGATCTGGAAATTTTTCTGACATTGGCTGATATTCAGGAAACCTGGGATTGTCAGGTTGAATATGATTATCACAGTCAGTATGGTGGTTGGGGCTATGACGATGAGGATGAGGATGACCTGGACTCAATGGATGAAGACTCTATTGAACTGCACGATCTAATTGCTGATGAAACGATCATTCGCCACTGGACAGATATAACGGGCAAGCAGATCAAATACCCTGAGCTATCGGTCAGAGGGCAGTATGTTGGCTGGACTAAAGCCAGTAATGACTGTAAACCCTTTGAATCAGAATATGAAGGGTATATGGGAAATTGGGGTAATACCATGGAATACTGGTATCACCGAGCAGCCATTGTTCTGTGGTTAAAAGAAGATCATTATAATGTGTTGCTGGAGTTTAATCCCACCAAAGTCATTGAAGAACTATTACGCATGGCTCAGGACAAGAACAGAAAGGATCGGGTAACTGAGACGGTCAATCACTTATTAAATGATTGGACTGGTCTGGACAAGAGTGCTAAAGCTACCGATTATAATCGTGTTCTGAAACTCGCCTGTCTGATTAATAATGCCGATGATGCTGATTTATTGTTGGCAAAACTGGATCGTGAAGCATTAACTCCATCTTCAATAAGTCACATCATCCAATTAGAAAAAGTTTATGGAACTGCCTGGTGTATTAAACTGCTTGAGCAATGGTATGCTGGGAAAGGGCGAGCAGGAATAGGGCTTCGTACTTCTGTTTATACAGGGAGTTCTTCTACCGTTGATTCACTGGAGAAGATTATTTTAAAGCTGGTATCAACCCAAACAACTTCTCATGCAGAACTCATAAACTGGTTTGTAAATCATCAATGGCAAAATTTGCAGGATGCTAATGAGAGTCAGCTCAAATCTTTCCAGGCTGCAGAGTTAGAAGAGCGGGCTAAGGAACGATTTAAACAAATAAAGGCGCTGATCCAATCTTGCTTACTCAGTCAAAGTCAATCTGTTCACAATGAAATAATACATTATATGATGAAGCATCAAAGTCTTTATTCATCAGTACGACTGGTCGATTTGTTAACAAATATTAAGGAAGAGTTTCAACTGGATAAACAGTATCAATCAGAATCATTTTCCAGCTGGATGTATAAAGAGTTGTCACAAACACTCTCTGATCGTTTAAAGACAGAGCAGAAAAAAGGGGGAAGAAAGTCAGGGGATTGGTCAATTGTGGATAGAAATATTTGTACTTGTCACGATTGCCTTGATTTAAATGATTTTCTTCAATCATCTGATTTACAGAAAAAAATCTGGCCCATTAACAAAGATCGGCGTTTTCATATCCATCAAATTATTACAAAGATGCGGATCCCTGTGACTCATCAGACACAAAGAACCGGATCACCACATAAATTGGTCTTGATTAAAACCAAAGAATTATTCTTACAGGATAAAATTCGTATAAAAGAAATCAATAAAGCATTAAAAACATTGCTCGAATCTGGATTGGTTTAATTCGGTTGTCTCTCAACCTGTAGAGTAGTACAAAAAAAGAAAAAAATAGGACATAATGAGCTTTGCCCATGTCTTAACTATTCTAATTATTTCAGCAAGTAGCTTGATGTTGAGGTGTCAGGTAAAATAGCAGCTGTATTCAAGAGTGAAACACTGTTAAAATACAAGTACAGTTTCATTAACAAGTGATCCACAATAGTGGGCACCGAGTGATCCACAAAAAAAATATAAATTTTAAAAAATACATAAAAAAACAAATGGTTATATGTGGTGTTCGGTTTTTCGGGTTCGACTCCCGCCATCTCCACCAGACAATCATTTCAAAACGTATCAAATTGTCCCACAAGGCTTGTGGTGATATTCAGCGTTTCTTTATATACCACCTTGTTTCATTTAATAACAGCCTATTGACGGTATTTATGACGGTACTGTATTGTCCATGTCATGGGGGTACCGTCAAATGAAATTAACAGACATACAAATTAAACATGCTAAATCCAAAGCTAAGCAATATACATAGGCTGGACCTTAAGGGAGTATGAATTTTACACATCATAAGTTTACACTCCCTATATAGGGTTTAGCCCCAATTTGGAGCGTCCAGATTTTTTATCTCTCTTTATACTATC
>JALVAL010000081.1 GCA_027011205.1 Gammaproteobacteria bacterium | reverse complement strand
TAATAATACCTTATTACTGGATAAGGGTATGATTCTGGACATTGATGAATTTCGTCGTGATCTGGAAAAAAGTGGTTATCAATGTGTTAATAACGTCTATGAACATGGAGAATTTGCGGTTCGCGGCAGCATTATTGATTTGTTCCCCATGGGCAGCCCTGTTCCCTACCGCCTTGATCTGTTTGATGACGAAATAGAAGCCATTAAAACCTTTGATATTGAAACACAATGCTCGGTAGAAGATATAGACTCTATACAAATGATGCCGGCACGTGAATTTCCACTGGATAAAAACAGTATTGAGTTATTCAGGGAACAATATCGAAATATTCTGGCTGGCGATCTGACTGAAAGCACTATTTACAATGAAGTGGGTCAGGGGATCTCTCCTGCCGGTATAGAATATTACCTGCCCCTGTTTTTTGAACAGACCACTACTCTGTTTGACTACCTGCCGGAACAGTCCATTATTATTAATTTTATGGAACTGGAAACCGTTACCGAGCAATTTATTACTGAAACTCAGGAACGCCATGAACAATACCGGCATAATATTGCCCGTCCTATACTGGAGCCACAGCAACTGTTTCTTAAAACCGATGAACTGTTTGCACGCTTAAAAAACTATCCACGTATTATTGTACAGTCCTTTGAGTTTCCTGAAAAAGCCGGGGTATTTAATTTCTGCACTGAAAAACCACCCTCTTTAACTATCGACACTCAGAAAGACCGACCGCTTGCCCAGTTAGAGCAGTTTCTTACCCTGGCAGCAGAACAGCAGCAGAAAGTCCTGTTCTGTACCGAAACAGCCGGCCGCAGGGAAACACTTTTAGAACTGCTGAAACCCTATAAAATTTATCCTAAATCATTATCCGGGTGGCAGGAATTTTCAGACTCAGAAAAAACCCCGGCAGTAACTACCGCGCCCCTGGATGAAGGTCTCTTATTAGCTGATATTACGGTTATCAGCGAATCACAACTCTATGGTCAACAGGTTATGCAGCGGCGGCGGCGTAAAAACCGCAGCCATGACAGCGATGCCATTATCAACACTCTGGCTGAATTACAGGTTGGTGCGCCGGTAGTACATGAAGATAATGGTGTTGGCCGTTATCTGGGCATGAAAACCATTACAGTGGACGATGAAACTGCAGAATTTCTGGAACTGGAATACGCTGGTGGTGATAAACTATATGTACCTGTTGCTTATTTACATTTAATCAGTCGTTATACCGGCTCCAATCCGGATACCGCCCCGCTACACAAGCTGGGCAGCGGGCAATGGGAAAAAGCCAAACGCAAGGCTAAAGAAAAAATTCGCGATGTTGCTGCAGAACTGCTGGAAATATATGCCCAGCGTGAAGCCCAGCAGGGATTCGCCTATCGTTATGATGAACAACAATACCTGGCCTTTGTCAGTGGCTTTCCCTTTGAAGAAACCCCGGATCAACAAGCGGCTATTGATAATGTCATTTCTGATATGACCGGACCAAAGCCCATGGATCGTCTGGTTTGCGGCGATGTAGGTTTTGGTAAAACAGAAGTAGCCATGCGGGCAGCTTTTATTGCCGTTTCCGCTGGTAAACAGGTGGCAATTCTGGTTCCAACCACCCTTCTCAGCCAGCAGCATACTGAAAATTTTCAGAATCGATTTGCTGAGTGGCCTGTTAAAATTGCCGGGCTGTCCCGTTTTCAAAGTAAAAAAGAACAGGACACTATTTTAAAAGGAGTGGCAGCCGGAACCATTGATATTATTATCGGCACCCATAAATTACTGCAGGAAAGTATCAAATACAAACAACTGGGTATGGTTATTATTGATGAAGAGCACCGTTTTGGCGTTCGTCAGAAAGAGCGCTTTAAAAAATTGCGTTCCAAAGTGGATATTCTGACATTAACGGCAACTCCCATACCCAGAACTCTGAATATGTCACTTTCAGGCATTCGGGATTTCTCTATTATTGCCACACCGCCTGCTCGTCGCCTGTCTATTAAAACATTTGTGCAGAAATGGAATAATAATACTATCAGAGAAGCCTGTCAGCGGGAAATTATGCGCGGGGGTCAGGTTTTTGTTTTGCATAACAATGTTGAGAGCATTGCTAAAAAAGCCCGTGAACTGACTGAGTTATTACCTGATGCCAAAATTAATATTGCTCATGGTCAGATGCGTGAAAAAAAACTCGAACAGATTATGAGTGATTTTTACCATCAACGCTTTAATATCCTGGTCTGTACCACTATTATAGAAACCGGCATTGATATCCCAACGGCTAATACCATTATTATTGAACGGGCAGATCGATTTGGACTGGCCCAACTCTATCAGCTGCGTGGCCGTGTGGGCCGTTCTCATCATAAAGCTTACGCCTACTTAACCGTACCGGATAAAAAATTAATGACTGCCGATGCTATTAAGCGGCTAGAGGCCATTGAAGCAATTGAAGATCTGGGTGCTGGTTTCACACTGGCAACCCATGATCTGGAAATTCGAGGTTCTGGTGAATTACTCGGTGAAGATCAAAGTGGTCAGATCCAGGAAATTGGTTTTACCCTTTATACTGAATTACTGGAACGGGCCGTTAAATCTCTGAAAGAAGGTAAAGATCCAGAACTGGAAACCTCTGCACATCATGGTACCGAAGTTAATATGCATATTCCAGCCCTGATACCCGATGATTATCTGCCGGACATTCACACCCGTCTGGTTATGTATAAACGTATTGCTAATGCCGGAAATGATATCGAACTCAAAGATATACAGGTGGAAATGATTGATCGCTTTGGTTTACTAACTGATCAGATTAAGAACCTGTTTGCTATTACTTCTCTAAAACTTAAGTCAACACCTCTGGATATTTTAAGTATTGATTTTAGTAACCAGGGTGGACGTATGATTTTCAGCAGCCAGCCAAACATTGATCCAATGAAAATTATCAGCCTGATACAAACCCAGCCAGATTTATATAAACTGGATGGTAATAGTAAACTCAGATTGTTAAAGAAAGAAGAACAGACTGACAGGCAGTTTAGTTACTTAAACGAACTGCTGGATAATTTCGTTTAAATCATAAACTGCTGTTTAGCTGCTGCTTTTTTAACATATCATAGTAAGCACCTGCCCCGCCTTTCATAAAATAATATTTTTTTAGACCCTGTTGTTCCAGAAAATACTGCAGCCATCGAACCTGTTTGCCTTTCTGATCATAAAAAAGTAAAGTGCTATCATTGCCAATGGCTTTAGCAACTATCCTTTTTAGCTTTTTGGTATTGTCCAGATCCACTGATTTATCTCTAAACACGAAAAGACCACTGCCGCCACGGCGCTGCTCACGATCTCTGACATCATAAACAAGAGTATTATCCATTAATACTTTCTGTTCAAATTCTTCCGGTGACAATAAACGCTTGGTAAATTTATCTTTAGTAATAATATGTTCTTTATTAACCGGTGATTTACCTAGTAATTCTGCTTTATCCGGATAGCTTTGAGCCCATTCAAAAACGCCGGCATCATATGAAAAACAGTTTTTTACATTGTATTTAATAGCTTTAATACCGGCATTATAGGATTTATAACAGGTTCTGCCATTACAGTAAAATACAATAGCCTTATTAGTAGAAGCGCGTAATTGTTTTAATTTATCCGGGAAGTTTTTACTCGAGACAGGAATATTGACGGCATTTAAAATTTTTAAAGTATTATATTCATAGTTCGAACGCACATCGACAACCACAGCCTTGTCATTTTTTAATCTCGAATAAAGCTGTTCTTTGGTTAATATTTTTACAGAGGGGTATTGTATTCGTCCTGGAAAGCCATCATCAGATAAAGCATTAACAGATAACAGGCAACCTAGTAAAACCCATAATAAATAGAACGAAAATTGATGTTTGATCATGTCTTTGCCTCTGTTAAATATACGTTACCTGACAATCTGTACAATTATTCCTTCCACCATGGGGAGAAGGGGCTAATTCATATTAATTTCTGGAATAATATACAGCCATATCAATCTTTCTCTTCCACCATCGTGAGAGCAGTTTTTTATTTACCAGCAACCGTTTACCCTGAGGAGAAACCAGTTCAAGCTGTGAAATTTTGCCCTGAGAAATCGACTTGACTACCGGTT
Organism: Gammaproteobacteria bacterium; assembly: GCA_027011205.1. GTDB lineage: Bacteria > Pseudomonadota > Gammaproteobacteria > GRL18 > GRL18 > JANELJ01. The sequence goes on along the minus strand of JALVAL010000081.1, from coordinate 8,652 downwards.
GCAGATAATTTAATTCAAAACTCTTCAGCACTGACAGCCATTGCAATAAATCGTTATTCTCGAGTGGCTTTATAAACTGTTCAAATACATAGAGACCATTGTTCTGCCCCCCTGAGGAACAATCTCCCGAATGAGCACAGGGCGGTAAAAATTTATCCGGTAGTTTGATAATAGTTTGATTTAATAAATTTACAAGTCCCATAGAAAAATCATGATTCGAAAAAACGCTTATCTGGGAACGAGGTTTTATTATCTTTTTTAAAAATGGTTTCAGATGCTGAGAATTACCCCAGAACCAGACACAGTTAACAGCTCTTTCCCCATTCTGTACTCTGTTCTGATTAACTGGGCTTCGATGTAAAATCATCTGAAATTCATTAAACAGTCTTAACCAGTGCTGTCGATCCTGTCCCGTCAGTAAATAATTTTTGACAGATTGTCCCAATATGTTTTCCGGTGGAAAGGTGTCAATCTTTATTGCCTGATCAGACACCAGATACCAATGCTCAGCAGATACTGCATAAAGTGTCCAGAACGACTCTGCTGCCACATTCTCATAAAACTGATTTATTTCTGCCACCAGTTGCTGTGATTCTGACCTGGAAAGTCTGTTATTGCTGATATCTGAGAGTAATAGTTGATCACGATCCGGAGTCATAATGCCCGGATCTACCCGCATAACCCATTTCCCCTCCAGGAAGGACTCGCTTAAAACAGTCTGATTTTGTTCTGCACGCAATAAAATACTGGCAATAGGTAAAAATGACAGGTTTTTAAATTCATCCGTCAGACCCAGCTCATTGATATGGCAGGTATAAAAATTATAAGAACTGGAATCTGTTTTTTCGGATCCAGAAATTTTTGCCCGGGAGAGAATTCGTGTCCAGACAGGTAGTTCGGGAATTTCACCCGCAGGTATTTGTTCAAAATAAGGTACCGGATCAAGCAGACCCGGTACTATAAAGGTCAGTTTATTAGCCAATTTGGCTGCGGCTTAATAAAAACTAATCGACATCCAGATGTTCAAGGCGAATGCGCAACACTTCACCATCAACAACATTCAGAGCATGAATTTTATCCAGAGCCTCATTCATATTACGCTCTATCGTAGTATGGGTAATAATAATAATTGTGGCCTTATCTTTATCTGTATCATGTTCTTTTTGCAGCATGGAATCAATGCTGATACTATTATCAGCCAGAATACTGGTTATATTTGCCAGCACGCCTGTTTCATCCGATGCACTGATACGCAGATAATATGCCGTTTCTACCTCATCTATAGACAACACTGGTATGTCAGACAGTGACTCAGGCTGGAACGCCAGGTGCGGCACACGATTTTCCGGATCAGAGGTCAGTACCCGAACCACATCCACAATATCCGCAACTACTGCTGAGGCCGTTGGCTCGGCACCGGCACCAGCACCATAATATAAAGTGGGGCCAACAGCATCCCCTTTAACCACAACCGCATTCATTACACCGTCCACATTGGCAATCAGACGCTTTTTGGGAATTAAGGTTGGATGTACTCTTAATTCAATACCTTTATCAGTACGACGAGAAACACCCAGATGTTTGATTGTAAAACCCAGCTCACTGGCATAATTCACATCCTGTCGGGTGATTTTACTGATCCCTTCGGTAAAGGTTTTTTCAAATTGCAGCGGTATACCAAAAGCAATAGAAGCCAGAATGGTCAGTTTATGTGCAGCATCAATACCTTCCACATCAAAAGTCGGATCAGCTTCGGCATAACCCAGGCGCTGCGCTTCTGCCAGCACAGAATCAAAATCTCGACCCTTATCACGCATTTCAGTAAGAATAAAATTTCCAGTACCATTAATGATACCGGCCAGCCACTGGATATTATTACCAGCCAGGCCCTCACGTATAGCTTTAATAATGGGAATGCCACCGGCTACTGCTGCTTCAAATGCCACCATGACGCCCTTTTTTTGCGCCGCAGAAAATATTTCATTACCATGCCGGGCTATCAGAGCCTTGTTAGCTGTAACCACATGCTTACCATTAGCAATACTTTTCAGCACCAGTTCGCGCGCCAGGGTATCACCACCGATTAACTCAACCACTATCGAAATATCGGGATCTGTGACCACATCCATTGGATTTTCAGTTAACTGAATACCATCCGTTTTACAGATACGGGGCTTGTTAATATCACGCGCTGAGGCATGACTGATCATAATACCACGACCTGCACGACGTGAAATTTCTTCTGCATTTCTCTGTAGTACATTAACCGTACCGCCACCAACTGTACCCAGACCTAACAGGCCAACCTTAACCGGTTCCAATAGATTCTCCAATTATTTGTTTGTCACAATTATTTAAACTAATTGCCCGGAATTCGGGCTGATATTATAAAGCATTGAGTATTTTATTAAACTCAGATCACCTTAATCTTCTTTAAAAATGCCCACTTTATCTTTCTTAAACATTTCTCTCAGTCCACGCATAGCCTGACGAGTTCGGTGCTCGTTTTCTATCAGGCTGAAACGTACATGATCATTTCCGTATTCACCAAAGCCTACACCGGGTGATACCGCCACCTTAGCTTCTATTAATAATTTCTTGGAAAAACCCAGTGAACCCATGTCTTTATATTCTTCAGGAATGGGTGCCCAGACAAACATGGTGGCTTTAGGTTTTTCTACCTGCCAGCCAATGGAATCCAGACCATTGCATAAGACATCCCTGCGATCCTGATACATTTGACGAATATTATCAACACAATCCTGAGGACCATCCAGAGCATGAATAGCCGCCACCTGAATAGGAGTAAACATACCGTAGTCCAGGTAGGATTTTATACGGGTTAAAGCCGCAACCAGAGTCGGATTACCGCACATAAACCCAACCCGCCAGCCGGGCATATTATAAGTTTTGGATAAGGAGTAAAATTCTACCGCAATATCCTTCGCTCCGGGTATCTGTAGAATTGAAGGGGCTTTATAGCCATCAAAAACAATTTCTGCATATGCAATATCATGTACCACCCAGATATTATGTTCCCGGGCAATATTGACCACTTTTTCAAAAAACTCCAGTTCTACACACTGAGTGGTCGGATTACCGGGAAAATTCAGCACCAGCATTTTGGGTTTGGGCCATGAATCTTTAATGGCTTTTTCCAGCTCAGCAAAAAAATTCACATCCGGAGTCATGGGTACATGACGAATATCAGCCCCCGCGATAACAAAACCATAGGGATGAATAGGATAGGAAGGATTGGGCACCAAAACCGCATCACCGGGACCGACAGTGGCCAGCGCCAGATGTGCCAGCCCCTCTTTGGAACCAATAGTCACGATCGCTTCAGATTCAGGATCCAGATCTACATCATAGCTGCGCTTATACCAGTTGCATATCGCTTTTCTTAAACGCGGTACACCACGGGACATGGAATAACGGTGAGTATCATTACGCTGCGTTGCCTCCACCATTTTATCAACAATATGCTTAGGTGTGGGCTGATCCGGATTCCCCATACCAAAGTCAATAATATCCTCGCCTCGCGCTCGTGCTTTGGCTTTTAGCTCATTAACAATATTAAAAACATAGGGGGGTAAACGTGTAATTCGCTGAAAATCGTCGTTCAAAAAATTAGCCTCGGAAAAGGTGGATTATTATAAATTCAAACCCGTAAAAATACTAACCCAGCTCTGCCCTGTCAATCAATAAATGACCTTTTTTGGTTTTTTCGACCAGTTATTGACAATTGCAGTAAAAAATCGTGACTTCGACCCGGATTTTGCTCAAAATAATACCTTATTGTATCAAATACAGAACCTGGATCACTATTACTATGTTACAGATTGAAACCATATCCAATGCCTATTCTTTTTATTCCTATGATGAGCATTCGGCGCAGCTGATCAAACCCAACCGGAATATTAATTCCACTGAATCAACAGAAGATGATTTTCTGACTCTGAAAAACACCAGTCTTATTTTTAAAGACCAGTACACACAATCTCACTTTCCCGAACAATTCAAACAGTTTGACCAGCAATGTATTGAAGCTCTGCAACAGTATGATGCTGATATTTACCTTATTGGCACTGGTGGCACAACCCGTTTTCCGGATAAAGAAATACTGCAGTCCATCCAGCACAATAAACTCGCCATCGATTTTATGGACAATGGTGCCGCTTGCCGGACATTTAATATTCTCACCAGCGAATTTCGTAAAGTGGCGGTATTATTATTTTTTAAATAATTTAATATCTGAGAGCATGAACGTCTCATCCGCACAATCGTGAATGGCAGAAAGTCAGCAACAGGAGTAATTAACCGGGCTACCCATATAATGCCCATGTTTTAAGTTATTAATTGATTCAGGATAATCACTCAAGTATTAATAAGTTTGTCCTGTCTTTTTTCCATGGCAGCATAATAAACAACTGGAATGACTAGCAGAATTAACAAAGTGGATACCAGCAAGCCAAAAATTAGAGAAATAGCCAGGCCGCCAAAGATAGGATCATCAATAATAAAAAAACCACCGATCATTGCTGCAATTCCGGTTAGAATAATTGGTTTGGCTCTTACGGCTGCAGATTGCACAACAGCATCGTGCAATTCCATTCCACCTCTGACCAGCTGATTATTAAAATCAACCAGTAAAATTGAGTTACGCACAATAATACCTGCCAGAGCAATCATTCCGATCATCGACGTTGCTGTAAACTGCGCCCCCATTAGGGCATGGCCTGGTATGATACCGATAATAGTAAGAGGAATTGGTGCCATAATGACCAGTGGTACCAGATAAGAGCGAAATTGAGCGACGACTAATAAATAAATCATTAATAAGCCCACCGCATAAGCGATGCCCATATCTCGAAAAGTTTCATAGGTTATCTGCCATTCACCGTCCCATTTAAGATTGTATTTATAAGGGTTCTCAGGCTGATTAATAAAATATTGGGCCAGTGTTTGATTTTTTTCTATTTCATCAGAAATTTCAAACATACCATATAAAGGGCTATCCACCACCCCTCCCATATCAGCAGTGACATACACGACGGGCAATAGATCTTTATGATAAACATTGTGTTCACGTGTGCCTTTTTGTAAATGAATTATCTCCAGTAAAGGGATCAGTTTCCCACTGTCTGAACGGACTCGTAAAGCCAGCACCTGTTCTAAATCAGCCTTGTCAATCTCAGAGTATTCCAGACGCATGGGTGCTGGATACTTGAGATGTTTATCATGCAGATAAGTCACATCAGCGCCATTCAATACTGTAGCAAGAGCCTGTACTACACTGGACTGATTAACACCCAGCAAAGCAGCCTTTTGACGATCAACAATGATAGTATATTTGATCGATGGATATTCAATACTGTCATCAATATCGATAATATTGGCTGTATTTTCAAACAAGTGACGTATCTGTTTTGCCTTGCGGATCTGCCCGGCATAATCCAGACCATATATTTCAGCAACGATAGGTGCCTGTACGGGTGGACCAGGAGGTACTTCAACTATCTTGACATTTCCGAAATATTTTCTGGCAATGGTCTGGATTGGCTGTCGTATTGCAAGTGCTATCTCATGACTTCTTCGTTCTCGATGGTGTTTATCGATCAGGTTAACTTGAATATCACCAACATTGGCTCCCTTACGTAAATAATATTGACGGATTAAGCCATTAAAACTGATAGGTGAAGCCGTGCCTGCATAGACTTCATAATCAGTGACCTCCTTTACGCTGTCCAGAAAACCACCTATTTCATGCAGTACCCGACTGGTTTGTTCTAAACTTGAACCTTCCGGCATATCCAGTACAACTTGAAGTTCCGATTTATTATCAAAAGGCAGCATTTTTAAAACGACAGTTTTGTTAATGACCATCAGCAGAGCAACACTGATTAATAAAAAAATACCCAGTAATAATAACCAGCGGTTCCGTCGGCCGGCACGCCCCTGTAAAAAAGGTGACATCAGACGGCTAAAAAAAACGTTTAACTTATCTTTTTTTTGTTTTTCTGCTCTACTGGAATCAGAAGGTACTGCATTCTGGTTTGAATGGACTCCAGCCAGTAGAAAATGGGTTAACCAGGGGGTAAATACAAATGCAATAATCAGTGATAGGAGCATGCCCATACTGGCATTTATCGGAATAGGACTCATATAGGGGCCCATTAAACCCGAAACAAAAGCCATGGGTAAAAGTGCAGCAATAACAGTAAAAGTGGCCAGTATGGTTGGTCCACCCACTTCATCGACGGCAAGAGGGATCAAATCAATCAGTTTTTGTTTCCCCATGGCCATGTGTCGATGTATGTTTTCAACCACTACGATGGCATCATCCACTAAAATACCAATAGAAAATATTAATGCAAAGAGCGAAACCCGGTTTAAAGTAAATCCGTAAGCCCAGGATGCAAACAATGTAACCAGCAGGGTGACAGCGACGGCAGTACCTACAATGAGACCTTCACGCCATCCTATGGCAAAAACAACTAATAATATGACCGCAATCGTTTCAATAATTAATTTATGGATAAGTTTACTGGATTTTTCATTGGCAGTTTTACCATAATTTCGAGTAATAGTAACTTCTACATCATCAGGAATGAATGTTCCTTTGATTTGCTCAAGACGCTGGATAATATTTTCAGCAATGTCAACGGCATTACCACCTGGTTTTTTGGCAATGGCAATCGTCACAGCAGGTTGAGTAGTTGCAAGATTGATTCCGGCATGACCGGCTGAGATACCGGGAGAAATAGTGACATATTGATCAGGAGTATCAAAACTATCATTGATTTGAGCAACATCAGAAAGAAAAACCGGTTTTCCTCCATAAACACCAACGACCAGTTGATTTATTTCCTGAGGTGTGGTCATAAAGGTACCCGCCTGAACCAGAATTTCTTTGTTTTCAGCCGTAATTTTCAGATTATCCTCAGTCTGGTTTCCTGCACGTAATGCCCTGGATAAATCATTAATATCAATGTGATAAGCTGCCAGTGCCTGTGGATCAAGAACGATATGTACGACATGATCTGCAGCACCAATAGTATAGATATCACGTGTACCAGATACCCGTTTAAGCTCAACTTCAATAGCATGGGCTATTTGACCCAGCTCAAAAGTGCCTTTTTTTTCATCATTTGACCAGAGAGTTGCAGAAATGATGGGTACATCATCAATACCCTTGGGTTTGATTATTGGACGGCCAACACCCAGATTTTTCGGCAGCCAGTCTTCATTGGAAAAAATCTTATTGTACAGGCGCACAATCGCATCGGTACGATTTTCGCCGACTTTATAACGGATTGTCAAAACCGCCATGCCAGGCATGGAGGAAGAATAAATATGATCGATACCCACAATCTCTGACAGTACCTGTTCTGCTGGTGTTGTTACCTGTTGCTCTATTTCTGAAGCTGTCGCACCAGGGAAGGGAATAAATACATTAGCAAACGTGACATTGATTTGCGGATCTTCCTCTCTGGGAGTAACCATCACAGCAAACAGTCCGATTAAAACCCCCACAAGAGCTAATAATGGTGTTATTTGGGTAGTAAGAAACGCTTTGGCTGTAAGCCCGGAGATACCCAGCTTATTCACTCTGGTTCTCCTTTTGTTCTCTGTTACGCTGCTGAATCAATAATGCACCTGCAGCAATAGGATTTAATGCGACCAGTTCACCTTCGTCAAGGCCTGCAAGAATAATCGTTTTCCCCATTCTATTATTAGCACCACTACGGATTTGTCGAAAACTGATTCGGCCATCCTTAGCCACGACATAAACACCCGTGACCTCAGAACGATAGACAACAGCCTTAAACGGTACTGTTAAGCTCTGTTTCGATCCCGTTACCAGGGAGACCTTGACAAACATTCCGGGAAACAACTGTTTTATTCCGACAGGGAGCTTGAGACGAACCTGAAAAGTATGAGTAGCTGGATCGGCAAAAGGAAAAATGGTAATATTTTTTGCAGCTACGATCCGGCCCGTTTCTGGAAGTTTAATGGCAGCCTTGGAAAAATGACGTAATTTATTGATCAGACTTTGTGGGACTGCCACACTAACTCTTAAATGTTCAAGAGATATACCTGTCATAAGTGGTGTACCAGGCTGAACAATCTCTCCAGGTTCGACATGCCGCTGAATAACAATGCCACTGTATGGTGCTAATACCTGAGTATAGGAGAGCTGTTCCTTTGCCTGAGTTAATCCTGCCTGGGCAGCATCCAGTCTGGCATTGGTAGCGTGCAGTTGCGAACTTGCCTCATCCATGGTGGATTTGGATACGAGCTTTTTGTCATAGATTTTTTTTATCCGCTCATATTTCTGACGAGCTTTCAGGTTTAATGCCCTGGCCTCCTGTACAGCAGCTTCTGCCTTTTTAAAACTGGCCTGTTGTTCTGTATTATTTAAGGAAAGAATGATCTTGCCCTTGTCAACATAATCACCAACATCAAATAGAATTTCCTTGATTTCTCCCGCTGTCTGGGCAGAGGTAGTGGTTTTGTTGATGGCCTCAACAATACCATCAAGATAAAAATATCGCACTGCAGTCTGATGAATAACCGGTACCGTTTCCAGAGCCTGACTTATAGATAGATTTAATAACAAATAGCTTGCTAGTAAACACCGTATATAAT
>JALVAL010000080.1 GCA_027011205.1 Gammaproteobacteria bacterium | reverse complement strand
ATTATAATTGATGTGCGACCAATAAAAGGATTTTACAAGCCCCACTTCAATTTAAACAGGCACCTAAAAAAATACCTGAACTGTTTCAGCAATACCTGCCTTACGCCATGGCCATAAATGTAGAAACGCAATGAAGTGAACGTTTTAGCAGTGTTTTCAGAAAACTGGAACAAGATGATCAGTATCATAGTCCAGTCTGGTACCAGGGCAATCACTGGAATAGTGCTAGTCCAGCTTTTCCTCTGTTATGGGGAACAGCCTGAGTTCAGCCATTGCCTCCTCATCATCAGCACCGGGTTCATCCAGCGGTAGCAGGGGCGGCGGTTCATCAGGTGGCGGCGGGGGCGGCGACTGATAATTATTTAGAAGTTCCGCCACAGCTGCCGCCGCAACTGCCACCAGAATTAATTATTTTAGCATTTTTATTAATGATGTATTTTGCCGACAGATAAAGCAGAATAACGGAAGATACCTGGGCAATAAAACCAGGCGCTTCATCCTGTCCAGTAAAAAAATGTATCTGGCTCAGGCCTTCAGAGAAGAAATAATCAAAGCCATAGCCGAATAATAAACTGCCTGCCAGTACAGATGCCAGATAAATAATTAATGAGGTTTTGCCCAGGGTTTTCAGAACAACACTCATAGTAATGGCATTACTGGCAGGTCCGGCTGTTAAAAAGATAAAGGCCGCTCCCGGTGAAAAACCCGCGCTTAAAAGAGACAGCCCAAGCGGAATAGATGCAGTAGCACAAACATACAAAGGCAGTGAAATAGCCAGTACCAGTATATAGTTTAATAACTGATTAGCAGACAGATACTGCACCAGATCTTCAGGCATGAAGGTCACAATTAAGGCTCCGATAAAGATCCCAATCATTAAAGAACGGGCTATATCTTTATAAATATCATCAAAAGCATAACCAATAACCTTCCGCACTTTATCCACCAGCTGATTGTTACTTTGCTCTTCAGCTTTTACCACCTTTATATTTAATGGTTTTCCTATCACAGATTGAACCGGTATCGAGAAAAGCAAAGCATTACTATCAGGAGTCTGGACAGACTCATCTGGCTGTTTCACAAAAATTAAGGTAAGCATACCGGCACACAGCGCAATAACAACTGACGATATCACTCGGTATAGAGTAAACAGCCAGCCAAAGACGCCATAAGTCGCCATAATGGAATCTGCCCCGGTAATAGGTGTGGCAATTAAAAATGTCTGTATTGCACTATTAGAAGCCCCGCTTTTTTTTAATGAGGTTACAAAAGGGATCACACTGCAGGAACACAAAGGTAAGGGGATCCCAATAATGGCTGCTTTAATATTGGCCATAAAATTATGCTGTCCCAGGTGTTTTTTAATAAAGGAATCCGGTATTAACAATTTAAAAATACCGGCAATTAAAACGCCGATCAGGATAAAAAAAGCGATTGAATTCAGTAATAGCCAGAAATTAGCTAAAAACTCCAGTATCAGTTCTTTCATAATATTAAATCAACATCCTGGTAATATGAAGTGCCGCAAATGATAACACCCAGGCGGTAACTGTTGTAAAAACAAATAGATACCCCAGATACTTCCAACCGCCTGCCTCACGCATAAACACCATCGATGCCGCCAGACAGGGCAGGTAAATCATAACAAAAACAATAAAGGAAATACCGGAAGGCAGAGAGATATTTTCTCTGATTTTATCGATCAGCCCTGTGTGCTGTTCAGTAATATCGTCTCCCAGTCCATATAATACTCCCAGTGTTGCCACAACCACTTCCTTGGCCGCCAGCCCCGCTTCAAGAGCAACAGCCATACGCCAGTCATATCCCAGCGGCGCGAAAAAGGGCTCAGATGCATGCCCAATCTTACCCAGATAACTGTTTTCCAGTTTATGCATTGCCAGTTGGTTAGCCAGTATACGGGCCTGAGCTTTATCTGTAGTCTGTTCAATTTTAACCTGATAAATCTGGTCTACTTCCGGTTGTTTTGGGTAATTACTGGCAAACCAGATCAGCACAGAAGCCAGCAGAATAAAGGTGCCGGCCTTTCTTAAATACATCATAGCCTGACCGGATACTGTATGCCAGACGAGTTTAAACGAGGGTAAACGATATTTGGGCATTTCCATAACAAAGGGTTCATCCTGACCTTTAAAAACCGTCATTTTAAGTATTTTGGCTGCAACAATCCCAAGTAAAGCACCAGTGATATAAATTATAAAGAGTATATTGCCGGCATGATGTTCAGCAAAAAAAGCACCTACAAACAATACATAAATCGGTAGTCTGGCACCACAGCTCATAAAACCAATAATAAACAGCGTCAGTAATCGATCCCGGTCATTTTTTAAAGTCCGGGCAGCCATATAAGCAGGAACCGAACAACCAAAGCCTGTGACCAGGGGAATAAATGATTTACCATGCAGCCCGAACTTGTGAAAAAAGCCATCTAAAAGAAAAGCTACCCGACTCATATAACCGGTGGTTTCCAGCAGAGCTATACCAAAAAACAGAATAATAATATTGGGCAGAAACAGTACCACAGCCCCGACTCCGGCAATGGCACCATCAGCAACCACCGAAGCAAGTTCAGTATTACCCAGAAAATTTTTAGTCCCTTCAATCAGAGCCAAAAAAAATGAATTAATCCAGTCCATGGGAATACTGCCGATATCAAAGGTAAGCTGAAATAAGCCCCACATCATAAACAGAAAAATAGGCAGACCCGCAATCTGATGCATTAATAAGGCATCTATTTTATCTGTCAGACTGAGTTTAATTTCTTTTTCAAAATGAACCGTTTCTGCTACAGCACCTTTTGCCAGGGCATTTTTTTCATCATTAAAAATATCTTCCAGATCCTTAGTATCATAGTGCAGGTAAAGATGCTGATAGGCATTATTAATAATGGGCAGTAATTCTATCCAGATGGGTTCTTCATTAAAGCGTTGATAAGCCTTTTTATCCTCGCGCAATAACTTTATTGCCAGAGCTTTAAGACTGATTTTGCACTGAAATTTCTTGTCTTCAAGAAAAGTAACAATATGAGAGATTTCTTCTTCAAAAGGTTCGCTAAATTGCAGATGTAAATCAGATAAATCAGATTTGTAAGTATCAATAATGGTTTCAATCAGCTCATCAATACCATTTTTTTTAATGGCGGACGTTTTAACACAACGCGCTCCAAGTATTTTACCTAATTGCTGTTCATCAATAAAAACCCCTTCATTTACCGCTTCATCAGTCATATTAAGGGCAATGACAACCTTTTTGTTAAGCGCCAGCAGTTCTGTGCTTAGATAGAGATTACGTTCGATATTGGTGGAGTCCACGACATTTAGAATAAGATCGTAGTTATTGTCATCCAGATACTGTTTGGTGACTCTTTCCTCAATCGTATAGTCTGTTAGAGAATAAGAACCGGGTAAATCAGTGATCTCAAATTCATATTCACCGCGAGTAAAGTGTACAACCTGCTTTTTTACCGTAACACCAGTAAAATTACCCACTTTAAGATGAGCATTGCTGATAGAATTGAGCAGCGCACTTTTACCCACATTGGGCTGGCCAGCTAACGCAACTTTAATGGTTTTCACTGGACTGGTTTTCATTGGAGAACCTCAATTTTCCGGGCTTCAGCCGAACGCAGGGCTATTCGAGTTTTATTGATACGCACTCTCAGAGTTTTTTTACCCAGTGACCGTTCTTCCACAAATATTTCTGCACCTTTAACCAGCCCGAAAGAATTAAATCGGTTTTTTAATTCTCTGCCGGCATGAATAACAGTAATAATGGCTGACTCACCTTTAGAGAGCTTATCCAGCGTCATGAAGAACCTCAGGTTAATTAGTATATCCTTATTGTAAATATT
>JALVAL010000079.1 GCA_027011205.1 Gammaproteobacteria bacterium | reverse complement strand
CAATACACCTGACAAATACTATGAACTTAGAACACGTTTTAATAAAACTAAAAACATGAAAGTACGTGCCGCATTATTTTTATATTTAAACAAACACGGCTATAACGGGCTATGCCGGTATAATAAAAGCGGAGAATTCAACGTCCCTGTTGGTCGATATAAAAAGCTAATACTGCCTGAGACAAACATGAGATATTTTTCTGACCGGTCACAGAAAGCAGAATTTGCCGTTAGAGATTTTGCAAGCACCATCCAGGAAGCACAACAAGGTGATGTTATTTATTGTGATCCTCCCTACGTTCCACTGAATGACAGCAATTCTTCCTTTCTGTATGAAAAGAACGGTTTTAATATGAAGCAACAGAAACAGCTGGCAAAACTTGCCGAAGACGCTGCCAGTAGAGGCATTCCGGTACTGATTTCCAATCATTTAACTGATTTTACACGGGAAATATACAAAAATGGTGAGTTAACTGAGTTTTCAGTTAGAAGAACAATCAGTTGTAAAGGCCATAATAGAGTCAAGGCTCAAGAAGTCCTCGCCCTGTTTCAGTAACGATAAAAATTTTTACAGTCTAAAATCAGCACTACAAATTTATGCTAGGCCTGAACATCAATATTCTGACCTATATTGCCGGAAGGTTGACTGACCGCATCTTTTGTCTGAGTGGTCGTTTGTGATTCAACACCCTGTATTTTTTTATCAACTTCATTATTGGTAGAAGTATCTGCAGTTTTTACTGCTGTATCTACAACTACACCAATTGATACACCTGAAATTTCCATAATAATCTCTTTATAATAAGTGATTTCAAGCCGACTTTATCGGAGTACGGCTATTAGCGGCCGACTATAATAAAACTTTAGGTTTTTTTTAAGAGCAGCGCTGAGCGTTCAGAGTTCAGAAAGAGCCAGAGCAAAAGCAGAGCAGATCCGAGTTCAGCGCATGGTTCTTCCGGAAGCCCCCCCGCTCCTGATCCGGTTCTTGCTCTTGCTGAACCTAAATAAATCAGTTGAACCTACTGCGAATGTCCATAGCACTGAATCTACAAGACTTTCCAGAATATTTTGGACTTCACCCGTAGGGTGACTACGAATAAAGCCAAAATAACCTGTAAATCCTTGTATCTCCAGCACTCTGATCATTCTCGCTACGATTCAACTGATTTATTTAGGATTATGGCATACTCTAAGAGTATCAGAAAATTTTAATACTCTGCGTCATTAATGCCATAATAGACTATAGCCGGAATTAATTTTTAGCAGGGATCGTCCGGTATTTCAGATCGTCCTGAGTGGCTTTTACAAAACCATATTTAGCATAGATATCCTGAGCATCAGCCGTACTCAGATAAGCCAGGAATTTTGAGGCATTATCCTGATTACGCCCGGTAGTTAAGCTACCAATAGCATAACCTACTTTTTGCCCCATATTATAAGGTGCTGCAATTTCTACCCCTTCAATGGCACGACCTGTATCCAGACCATGTTTAACTTCTGTTGCCCAGACAATACCCACATCAGCCTGACCCTTTTCAATACGATATGGCGTTTCCCGATGATGGCGTTTGGTAAACCAGGTTTTATCCTTAATAGCCCAGCAGCCCTTACATTTTTTATTAGCGGTTACTTTTTCATACAGACCCAGATCTTTTAACATTTGAGAACCATAAAATTTGAAAATTCCTTCAGTTAATGGATTAGGAAGGGACAGAACCAGATCATCTCGACCCAGATCCTTTGCTCCCTTAATATTCTTAGGGTTACCTTTGGCGACCATCAATTCCAGTTTGTTGTGGGTATAAATTTTATACTTTTCCATAATACCTTTACTTTTAAGTTTTTTCAGGTGTCCCAGGTTAACACTGGCATAAAGATCCGGGTTTTGAGCCGTTTTTTTACCGTTGATTTCACCCTGTTTTAATATTTGTCCTTTCAGGATCTGGCCCGGAGGAATGGTTTCAACATAGACCGTTTTAATAGCCGGATTTTTTATCTGAAAATCATTTATCAGCTCTTCTATAACCATAAACTGGTTACCTGCAAGATACATAACCAGATCGGAGTTATAGGAATTACCGATATTACCATATTCCACCTGACCATCAGCATGGAAGGTACGATAGTCATGCCCCTGCCCCGCATCCTTAGATGCAAAAGCTGTCGTAGCTAAAAGACTGGAAAGAACCAGTGTCGTTGTGGCGATATGAGAGAAGAGAGTTTTAATTTTTATCATTTGACCTTTCCTGTTATATTATTAAATACCCATGAGAGTAATCTCAGTTTAATAAAACAAAATTTTAGATATAACTGGAGGGCACCCTAGACATACCTAGGGTGCACCATAGGTTTTTTTAAGTCGTTTCTCGTCAGCTTAAATAACTGTTATTTTTTTTGCCAGAACAGGATTCGATTATTGGCGGGCATAGCGTAATCTTCCTTTAGATACAGACTGTGCTGTTCAGCGAGGGTTTTTAAATCATCCAGCTCCCTGATGCCGCTTAATGGATCGCGGTTTTTTAGCCATTGGTTGAACTGACGGTTACTATTGCTGGTGTATTGACCATTATAGTTAAAGGGCCCGTAAACCAGAAAACAGCCCTGTTCATTCAGCATATCCGGTAATTGCTCAAACAAACGCTGCACTTCGTCCCAGTGCATAATATGCAGAGTATTGGCGGTAAACACCGCGTCCACATTAATTGACGGCCAGTTTTGCTGCATAACGTCAAGAATTAAAGGCGGTCTAATATTGTTCGGATTTTGCGGGTTGGCATCATATTCATCCAGCCACATCTGGATACCGGCGATAGCATCCTGACGTTCACTGGTATGCCAGATAAGATGAGCCATGGCTGCAGCAAAAAATATCGCATGCTGTCCGGTACCACTGCCAATTTCCAGAACACTCTGTGCATTTCTGAGTAGCGGTGAAATAACGTCAAGAATTACCTGTTTATTCTGCTCACAGGACTCTGCAAATGGTTTCACCGCTTACCCCTTTAAGTTTTTCGATAGGGCAGATGGTGATTCACCTGCTCCATATAATTAATAATATGTTGTTTTTCATGTGCAATAAAATTTTTCAACGCCTGACTAAAATGTTCCTGCAGCATAAAATGCGCAGAACGAGTCATGGTAGGAACAAATCCCCTGGCAATCTTATGCTCCCCCTGTGCGCCCGGCTCAAACACATTGAGCCCCTGAGCAATACAATATTCTATCCCCTGATAGTAGCAAGCCTCAAAATGCAGCCCTTTTAGCGTTTTATTCGCCCCCCAGAAGCGTCCGTAAAGTGTACTGTCACTCCGATACATTAATGTACCGGCGATACACTGCCCGTCCTGTTCGGCCAGCACCAGCAAAATCTGTTCCGGTAGTTTTTCTGCCACTTCCTTGAAAAAACCGTAGTTTAAAGTGGGGATCCCCCATTTCTCTTCAAAGGTATGATGATAAAAATCACTCATCTTCTGCCAGTCGTTAGCACTGGCCTGATAACCATTGAGACATTTTAAAGTCACACCAGCCTCAGTCACCATCCGGCGTTCCTTAATAATGTTTTTTCGTTTTCGGGAATTCAACTGTGCCAGAAAATCATCAAAACAGGAATAATTCCGGTTATGCCAGTAAAACTGACAATCATGACGTATCCATGCACCCTGCTGTTCCAGCCAGTTGAGTTGTTCCGACTGGGGAAATAAAATATGTATGCCGCTGGCATTCAACTGGCGAGCAATATCCCTGCAGGCATGCAGGAGTAAGGGGTAAAACTGTTGCTCCTGGCCGTCCCTGAACAGCATTCGCTGGCCGGTTGCCGGAGTATAGGGAATAGCGGATACCAGTTTGGGGTAGTACTGTAAGCCATGTTGCTGCCAGGCC